>UQOJ01000025.1 GCA_900542635.1 uncultured Collinsella sp. | reverse complement strand
ATGTCATGCGGACTCCAAACCGGACCTGATGGTCCAACTTTTTGTCCGCAGTCCCAGCCCCGATGGGAAAGCATGTCCCGTTCCGAGAGCTCATTCCGGGATGCAGTTTCCGCTAGAGATGCCACCGGGAAAGCGTATCCCGTTTTGGAGCCGAATTCCGGGTCGTAGTTTCCGCTTGAGAGCCGATTCGGAAACGACATCCCACTCTGGGGCCGAAATCTGGGACACGCTTTCCGCCGGCATTCCGCTGGCAGCCAACACGACAAAAGAAGGGGCCCTATTCCAGCAATTCGAGGACAGGCTTTACCCCCGAGCAGCGTTATCCCGCTCGCACATCTCGGCAAACGAAATCAGCTTGGCATCTCCCCTGCTCGCCGCAGCTTCCTGACATCCCTGCGTAAAGCCGCTTTTTGAGAAAAGCGCATAGCTTTTATGCTGCCGCCTAAAGAGCTCGCTTCGGTACACGAGCTTTTCCAGAACATCCTCGCCTACCGGTTCATTGCGCCATTTGCACTCCGCAAACAGCGCAGCGCCCTCGCCATCGTCAACAATCAAGTCGATTTCTTCCTGCGTATGCGTGCGATTATCCGTCCCCCACCAGCGCCCAACGCTTGCCGGAACCACATCGAGCTGGCCCGCGCGTGCGAGTTCGTACACGTATTGCCTGCATATAAGCTCAAAGACCGTGCCCATGTAATCCGATACGTGCGGCTCAATGCGCTCATACGCCATCTCGGCCATATCGTTTTGAATCAGCCCGATGTTCTGCGGAACAAACTTGTACCAGAACCTAAACATCTGATCGCTCAGCAGATACACGGCTCGCTTATTGCTCGTCTCGTTTAGGGGCAGCTCGCGCTCGACAATCCCAAGCGACGCCAGCTTATCCACATAGCTCTTTACGTTGCTCGCAGGGATTCCCGTAGAGCTCGCAATCTCCGAGATCTTCGAGCGCCCCTGGGCAATTGCTTGCACGATCGCATCATATTGCTCGGGATTGCGGCACTCTTGCAATAGCAGGTTACTCGGCTCCTCAAAGAGATAGCCCGTAGGAGTAAGAAAAAGACGTTTGATGTTGTCCTTGAGCGGTGCGGCAGGATCGACTTTCTCGATATATGCAGGAATGCCGCCCGTCATGCCATAGCAAACCGCTGCGTCTTCGCGACCCATGCTCTGCCACAGGCCGAGGGTCGTCGTAAAATCGAGCGGCATGATCTTAAACTGGGCCGTACGCCTACCGTATAGTGGGCTCTCGTAGCCCAATACCTGTTCCTCCATAAACGAAAGAGATGAGCCGCACAGGATAAGCATGAGCCTGGTCTCTTTGTACAGGTGATCAATCTTATCTTGCAGCAACGAGCTGATCTCGGGATTCGATTGGGCGAGATAGGGATACTCGTCAATCACGACAATCAAACGTTCCGCGCGAGCCATGGTGGCCAATGCATCGAACGCTTCGTCAAAACTACGAAACGACACGCCTGCAGCACCAACCGAGCCTGCAAGTATCGCCTGGCTAAAGCCGTGCAGGTTTGCCTCCGCATTGGTACGACGAGCTTGAAAGTAAATAGCCTTCTTGCCTTGGATGAACTCTGTGATAAGGCGCGTTTTACCCACGCGACGGCGGCCGTAAATCACAGGCATCTCAAAGGAGCCCGTGCCATGCAGTCGATTGAGCTCGGACATTTCCGCTGTTCTTCCGATAAACATAGGCCATCCTTCCTTTACGTTATAGCTAGCTATATTATACCTTCCTATAATATAGCTAGCTATAACGTAATTCGACAAGCGGCACACGAAAAGGGGCGATACACCGCCGCACGTGGACCGTTCCGGAAAATGTATCCCGTTCTGGAGCCAAAAACTGGGCCGTAGTTTCCGCCAAACATGTCATCCGGAAAGCGCTTCCCGCTCTGAGCCTGAATTCTGGGATGCACTTTCCGCTGAAGCTTCTACCGGAAAATGCATCCCATTCCGAGCGCTCATTCCGGGTCACAATTTCCGCAGATACAAGGCGACAGTCCGCCGCCCTTATCACATGCCTTCAAATATGCGATCCAGAAACACAAAACAGCAGATAGAATGCTCTTTTTCAAAAAGTACACGTCCCGAAACTTACCAAGACTTCATATCCAGCTACCGTTCAAGGTCGCCGATTACCGCCCACCGATTCGGATGTAAAAATGTCGCCGAAAACAGGCCATCTACCTGCATGGTTAGATTTTGGTCAGCTTTTGGTCAGCTGAGCGGCAAGTTCCAGCTGATACGTTTTTGCTACCCAAAAGGAGGCGGTAGCTCATGACCCATTGCAATGACCAGCTCATCGACCAACTGCTCACTCAAGCCGAACAAGAGGGGCGCTGTCTGATTCCCCCGAGCACGGCGATCCGAAAAGCGCTCCTTCGGCGCATCGGCAACATGGTCGTCTCCCCCATGCCGGGCATGTTCGCGCGCAAAACGCGCTGGAATGAGCTCAACCGGGCGCAGCGTCATTGCGAGATTATTCGCGCCCTTGCGATCATCCACCCTGATTGGACGTTCTGCTCGTTTTCGGCCGCCTGTCTGCTGGGGCTCGAGGTCTCGTGGCGACACCTGGATGTCGTACATGTCTGCAGCGCCACCAAGCCGTCGGCTCGCCCGGGCGCGCATATTCAGCGGCATCAGATCGAGCCGGCCGGAGCAATCCTTCTATCCGGCATATCGGTAACGCCGCCCATCCAAACGGTCACAGATTGCCTGCTGCAAACTGGTTTTGCCGACGGCATGCCCATTGCCGATTCGGCGATCTCAAAGCTCGGCCTTACGCGAGAGCAGTTGACGGAGGCCGTCGAGCAACGAACGGCCGTCCGCAATGGTCGCGCGATTCGTACGGCTCTCACAACGCTTCGATATGCCGACGCCCGCGCCGAGAGCGGCGGGGAATCGGTCGCCCGAGCCGTCATGATCGAGACGGGCTTTGCGCCCGACTGGCTTCAATACGAGCTGACGGACCCCTTCGATTCGGCCAAGCCCATACGAACGGACTTTGCCTGGAAGCGCCAGACGCGGGAACTCACGCTGGGCGAGCTCGACGGGCTCATCAAATATACCGACCAGACCATGCTGGCCGGACGCACCACCGCCGAGGCGCTCGTTGCCGAACGACAGCGCGAGGCGCACCTATCGCTCTACGGTCACCCCCTGCTGCGCTTTACCATGAACGAGGTCCGCTCGGCAGGAATGCTCGCCAAAAAGCTGCAGACGGCAGGCATCCGGCAGACCGCTCTACCGACATGGCTCAACGATATTGAGCTGTAGGAGCTGCTGAGCTTATGCCCGCCTGCCCACCAAACTGGGACACACTTTCCGGTTGGCAGCACCTGCGGAAACCATGCCCCAGATTGAGTGCTCAAAATGGGATGCGCTTTCCAAATGGCATGCCTAGCGGAAACCGTATCCCGGAATCAGGTCTCGGAACGGGTCGTGCTTTCCGGTTGAGTCCTTCAGCGGAAACTGCATCCCGGAATAGACGCTCAAACTGGGATGCACTTTCCAAACGGCCGGCCAGCGGAAAACACATCCCATTCTGAGGCACGATTCCGGGACGCAGTTTCCGCATGCGGCCCCGTTGGGAAAGTTCATCCCGTTCCGTGGCTGGATTCCGGGACGCAGTTTCCGTATGCGGAGGCGGTCCAAACAAAAGGCCCCGGCTCGCGATGGAGCCGGGGCCAAAGGCGCAGCGTATGTGGTTGATGCTGAGTGCGAACAGCCCGTCAACAATGGCTGTCCACGCTCTACCCTACCCGCGGCGACGGGCGCGGCTGTACGGGGTATCCACCATGGGCAGATCCGGACGCAGCTTGCCGTCAAACGCGCGGTAGGCGTTCTGTACGGCGGGCGCCGTGGGAATCGTTGCGATCTCGCCGATGCCCTTGCCGCCGTATGCCACGGGCAGCAGCTCGTCCTTCTCCACGTAGATGGCGTGGATATCCGGTATTTCGGGCGCACGGAACAGCCCGAGCGTACCGTACCTTGCCTGGGGTACGCAGTCCTTGAGCGGCCAGTCCTCGGTAAGCGCATAGCCCATACCCATGAGCACACCGCCTTCGATCTGACCCTGGATGGAGATGGGGTTGACCACCTTGCCGGAATCGTGCGCGGCATAGACCTCGCTCACGCGACCGTCATCATCCAAAATGACCACATGCGTGGCAAAGCCGTAGCAGATGTGGCTCTTGGGGTTGGGAACGTCGGCGCCCAGCTTGTCGGTCGGCTCCAGGTACACGTAGCCAAACTCGCATCCCTCGAGCGCCTTGATGGCGGCCGCGGGATCCTGAGGATGCATACCCTGACCAGCGACGAGCTCCTGCGTGTGCAGCTGATAGGCGCGACCGTCGTCGTACTCGATCTTGACGCCGTCGCCATGTGCATTCACGGGAGCGGCGGGCGCAGACTTGCCGGCCTCGATGTCAAGCATGGCATCGCGCAGCAGGAAGGCGGCACCGCGCACGGCCTCGCCGGTCACGACCGTCTGACGCGAACCAGACGTGGTGCCGGAGTCGGGAGCGTTCTCGGTGGAGCACTCGCCGTTGGCAATGCAGCGAAGCGGCAGGCCGCATGCCTCGGCAACGTCCTGCAAAAAGACGGTGTTGCAGCCCTGGCCGATGTCGGACGTGGCGGCATAGACCACGGCGCGGCCATCCTCGATGCGAATCTTGCAGCGGCCGGCATCGGGCAGGCCCACGCCCACGCCGGCGTTCTTCATGGCGCAGGCAATGCCGGCGTGTCCGGGATGCGCATAGTAGGCATCCTTGACCTCGAGCAGCGTCTCCTTCAGCGCCGTGGAGCAATCGGCAATTTGGCCGTTGGGCAAAACCTCGCCCGGCTCGATAGCGTTTCGGTAACGAATCTCCCACGGATCCAGGCCGACCTTCTCTGCCAGCAGGTCGATCAGGCTCTCGAGCGCAAACTCGGACTGGCAAACGCCAAAGCCGCGGTACGCGCCGGCGGGCGGGTTGTTGGTGTAGTAGCCAAAGCCGCGAATGTCGGTGTTCTGGTACTTGTAGGGGCCGACGGCATGCGTGCAGGCACGCTCGAGCACCGGGCCGCACAGCGACGCGTAGGCGCCGGTGTCAAAGTTGATCTCGCAGTCCAGACCGGTAAAGTTGCCCTCGGCGTCGCAGCCCAGCGTAAAGGTGCCGTCCATGGCGTGGCGCTTGGGATGGAACGCGAGCGACTCGGCGCGCGTGAGTTTGCACTTCACGGGACGCTGGAACTTATATGCGGCGAGCGCGGCCAGGTGCTGGATGGACACGTCCTCCTTGCCGCCAAAGCCGCCGCCCACAAGCATGGTCTCGACGACCACGCGCTCGGGCTCGTTGTCCCAGCCAAACATGTGGGCACACTCTTTGCGCGTGTCGTAGGCACCCTGGTCGGTCGACTGCACCTTGACGCCGTTCTTGTACGGGAAGGCGACGGCGCACTCGGGCTCCAAGAAGGCATGCTCGGTAAAGGGCGTGGTAAAGCGCTGCGTCACGGTAAACGCGCTTTCTGCCAGCGCCTTGGCGGCGTCGCCGCGCGTCACGTGACGGCTCTGGCACACGTTGTCCTTGAGCTCCACCGTGTTGCCAAAGGCAAAGAAGCTGTCGTGCAGGCGCGGGGCGTCGGCAGCCTTGGCCTCGACAATGTTGCGCACGGGCTCCAGCGGCTCGTAGTCAATCTTTACGAGCTTCTTGGCCTTCTCGAGCGTCGCCTCGTCCTCGGCAACCACCAGCACGATGGCGTCACCCACGCAGCGGGTGATATCGCCCTGGGCGATCATGACGTCCCAGTCCTGGATAAGGTGGCCGACCTGGTTGACCGGCACGTCCTCGGCGCGCAGGATGCCCACCACACCGGGCAGGGCCTCGGCCTTGGAGGTGTCGATGGAGAGCACGCGGGCGCGCGGATACTTGGAGCGCACGGCGCTGGCATAGGTCAGGCCCGGCTGATCGAGCTCGTCGATGTCGTCGGGATACTTGCCCTCGCCGAGCACCTTCTTGCGCACGTCGATACGGAAGGCGCGCTTGCCCACGCCGTAGTCATCGCCGCGCTCCAGGTCCTCATCGATCTGCTTTTCGCCGCGGAGCACCGCAGCGGCCAGCGAGATGCCCTCGATAATCTTTTTGTAGCCGGTGCAGCGGCAGACGTTACCGCGAATGGCGTACTTAATCTGCTCCTCGGTGGGCTCGGGGTCCTCGGCGATGAGCGCTGCGCCCGCCATGACCATGCCGGGAATGCAAAAACCGCACTGCACGGCGCCCACGGCGCCAAAGGCGTACACAAAGGCCTCGCGCACGTCCTCGGGCAGGCCCTCGACGGTTACGATGTTGCGACCGGCAGCAAGAGCAGTGGTCAGCACGCACGCCTTGACGGCCGCACCGTCCACATGGATGGTGCAGGTACCGCAAGCACCTTCGGAGCAGCCGTCCTTGGCGGAATGGATATGCAGGTCGTCGCGCAGGTAGCGCAGCAGCGGTTTATTCTCCGTCGTCGTGCGCTCGACGCCGTTAACGGTAAAAGTGAATTCCTGTGCCATGGTGATTCCCTTCTACACGCCGGCGGCGATGCCGGTGCGGTCGTGGATGGCGCCATGCGGGCAGACGACGGCGCACATGCCGCACGACAGGCAGTCCACGCCGTCGATATGGGCGCAGTTGTCCTCGATGCGGATAGCGCCGGCAGGGCACTTTTTAGCGCACATGCCGCAACCGATGCAGCTCGTGTCGCAGATCTTGCGAGCGATGGCGCCCTTATCTGTGTTGTTGCAGCGCACCAGAATGTTCTGGTAGCCGGGAACGAAGGCAATCACGCGCTGCGGGCACGCCATACCGCACAGGCCACAGCCCGTGCACTTGGAGCGATCCACGCGGGCGATGCCATCGACCAGCGCAATGGCGCCGTGGGGGCAGGCCGTGACGCAGGCGCCACAGCCAATGCAGCCTTCGCTGCAGCGGGCGTCGCCGCCTGCGGAAGCGCAACCACTTCCGCAGGCAACGTAGGCCACGTTATGTTGAATGGATTTGGCCATAAGAGACTCGCCTATTTCTTAAGAAGGTACGAATAGTTGTCGCGCACGGCCCTGATGGTCAGGCGGACGGCCTCGGGAAGACCGGTGTTGACGGCATCGACCGAGACGGTGCGGACCGTGCCGGCGACGCGGACCTTAAAGTGGTCCTCGTCCACGGCCAGGAAGCCCTCGTTCTCGGAGTTCTCCATGTCCTGCTCGCTCCAGAACAGGGTGAGCTTGTCCTTGTAGGGACGACCCTCCTGGTAGGGGCAGAACACGGCGCAGTTACCGCACTCGTTGCACATGCCGTCGACATGGACGACCTGATGCTTGGCCAGGCCCGGCACCTTAATTGCCACGTTGGCGCGGTTGGGGCACACGTCGCAGCAGACCTCGCACACCGAGCCGCAGCCCAGGCAGCGGGTCTTGGTGCAGTTGCGCTTGTCGCGGCACAGCGACCCCTTGCGCTCGTAGCAGGTGTCCTCGCGGCCGGCCTGCTCGTTGCAGTCGGCGTACTTGTTAAAGTCCACGCCGGCGATGGCACGGGCGACCTCCGCGGCGTCGGCGATAGCCTCGACCACGGTGGCAGGACCGCGACGGCAGTCGCCCGCAGCCCAGACGCCCTCAACGCCGGTGGAGGTGGCGGCAAGACGGCCGCGACGGTCGTGCTCGACGCCCGCGGCATCGTAAAGGCTGGCATCGATGCCCTCGCCCACGGCGCAGATCACCGTGGTGGCGGAAAGCTCGACGGTCTCGCCCGTGGCGACGGGACTGCGACGGCCGCTTGCATCCGGCTCGCCGAGCTCCATAACGTCGCAGGTCAGCACGGAGCCGTTGAGCGCCTTGGGCGCCAGCAGCTCGCAGAACTCAACGCCGTCGGCAAGAGCAAGATCGAGCTCTTCCTCGTCGGCGGGCATCTGCTTCTTGGTGCGGCGATACACCAGGCGCACGTTCTTCACGCCGGCCAGGCGCTTGGCCACGCGGGCCGCGTCCATGGCGGTGTTGCCGGCGCCAATGACCACGACGTCCTCGCCCAGTTCGAGTTTCTCGCCCTTCTTGGCGGCCTCGAGGAACTCCAGCACATCGAGCTCGGCACCCTCGCCCAAGCCCGCAGAGCCGGGCATCCAGGCACCGGTGGCCACGACCACGTCAGTAAAGCCTTGAGCCTTGAGTTCGTCGATGGAATCAACGCGAGCGTTGAGCTGCACCTTGGCGCCAAAGGCCAGGCAGAGCTCGGCATCGTGGGAGATATCGTCGCTGGCGATACGGAACTCGGGGATCACGTGACGGACCACGCCGCCGAGAGAGTCGCGGGCCTCGAAGATGGTGACGGGCACGCCGGCACGCGTCAGGAAGAACGCCGTCGCCAGGCCGGCCGGGCCGCCGCCGATAACGGCAACGTTGCGCTCGCCGTCGTTTGCGATGGCCTGGGCGCGCAGCTTGGGCAGCACGGCGGTCATGGCCTCGCGGGCGGCCTTGAGCTTGCTGGCGCGAATCTGGGCGCCCTCGGGCTCGTAGAACGCACGCTCGCAGGCACGGCCGCAGGGATGCGGACAGATGGTGCCGGTAATGAACGGCAGGGCGTTGCGCTCGATGATAATGTTGAGCGCGTCCTCGTAGCGACCCTCGTCAACAGCCGCCAGGTAGGCGGGAATATCCTGCTGGATGGGGCAGCTCGTGCGGCACGGCGTGGTAAAGCAGTCGGAAAGCGGGCTCTTACCGGCGACCTTGCGATCGGGCAGCGGGCGCAGCGGCTTCTTATAGAGCGGGTTGGTAAGCGAATCGACCTGGATCGCGGTCACGGCGTCGAGAGAGACACCCTCAAACGGCTTGCCGTCCAGATCGGTAAACTCGCCGGCCATCTGGCTAAAGCGCTCGTAGCCACCAGGCTTGAGCACGTCGGTCGCCAGGGTGACGGGCCAAATGCCGGCATCGTACAGGGCGCGGATGTTGTAGACCGTAGCACCGCCGGAGTAGCTGATGCGCAGCTTGCCATCGAACTGCTCGGTAATGCGGCGGGCGGCCTCGATGGTCAGCGAGAACAGCGAACGGCCCGACATGTACATCTCGGTGGAGGGCAGCTCGTTCCTCGTCACATCGACGGGGAAGGTGTTGGTGAGCTTGACGCCAAACTCCAAACCGCGCTCGGCGCACAGGGCAATCAGGCGCTCGAACATGGGCACGGCATCGGCCCACTGCAGGTCCTCGCGGAAGTGCGTGTCATCGAAGACGATGTAGTCAAAGCCCAGCTCGTTGAGGCGCTGGCGGGCAAACTCATAGCCCAGCAGCGTGGGGTTGCACTTGATGTAGGTGTTGAGGCCCTTCTCGGTGATGAGGTAGGTCGCGATGCGCTCGATCTCGGCGGGCGGGCAGCCGTGCAGCGTGGACTCGGTAATGGAGTTGGAGACGCGCGCCGGGATGGACTCGACAAACGCAGCATCGACATGCTCAAACTTGTCCAGGTTAGCGAGCGCCCACGTGCGGCACTCGTTCCAAACCTCGGAGCCGCTGGCGTCCTTCATGCCCTCAATGTACGCATCGACCTTGGGGCTCTTGATACCCTCCAGGTCATAGCCCACGGACATGTTAAAGACAAAGCCGTCCGGGCTGCCCAGACCATACTCGCGGGCAATCAGGTGGCAGGCAAACCATGCCTTCACGTACTCGGCAAAGGCCTGCGGAACCTCGAGCTCGGTCGACCACTCGCAGTTGTAGCACTCGTCCTGCGCCACGATGCAGGGCTTGTTCACACACTTGGAGAGCTCCTCGCCGTCCATCACCTGAACGGTCTTGAGCTCAAAGAAGCGTGAACCGGCCACGTAGGATGCCACGATGTTCTGGGCAAGCTGCGTGTTGGGGCCGGCGGCCGGGCCAAACGGAGTCTCGATGCGCTCGTCAAAAATGGGAAGCGCGCCCTCCTGGTTGGTCGTGACCATCTTGCGCACGCCAAAGACGGCGCCCTGAGTCTTGTGCTCCTCGATGATCCAGTTCATCAGCTGCGAAAACGGGATCGGCCTCATGATGTCGCTCATAGTGAGCTCCTCTCTGTAACGCCCGGCGAGACCGCGCGACGGGCGCAAATACGGTGTAGCGCTAGCACAGCGCCGGCGACCCCGCGGAGGCCGCCTATGCACGCGCCGGATGCGGCGAAACATCCGACGCGCGCGAATCTCCAATTGGATTAATACACGCGATCGTTGAGCGTACTCCAGAGCTTCTTGGACTCAGCCATGGTCCACGCGTTGATCTTGTCCTCATCAATGCCAACGAACTCGCGATCCTTGTACAGGACGCGGCCGTTGATGATGGTGGTGCGGCAGTTTTTGCCCATCATGCCAAAGAGCATGTGACCGTCGATGTTCTCCTCGCTCAGCGGCGTAAAGGGCTTGTAGTCCATAACGATAACGTCGGCGGCAGCGCCGGCCTCGAGCACACCGAGCTTGCGATCGAAGTACTTGCTCGCCATCTTGGCGTTGTTCTCGAACAGCATCGTCATGGCCTCGCACCAGCCCACGTTGGGCATGGCGGCGTTGTGGCGCTGAATAATCAGGAAGACCTTAAGGCTCTCGAGCATATCGTGGGTGTAGGCGTCGGTGCCCATGCACACGGGGATGCCGCGGCGGAAGAACTCGAGCACGGGGGCGCAGCCCACGGCGTTGCCCATATTGGATTCGGGGTTGTTGACCAGCCAAGTGCCGGACTCCTTGACGATATCCATCTCGGCAGGCGTCACGTGGATGCAGTGGCCGAGCATGGTGTCGGGACCCAGCAGGTTGTGCTGTAGCAGGCGCTCGACGGGGCTGATACCACCGCGGTTGAGGCGGGAATCCCACACGTCGTTCATGCCCTCGCACACATGGATGTGGAAGCCGGTCAGGCCGTTGTTGGCCTCGGCCATCTTATCCATGGTCTCGTCCGAAAGCGTAAAGGTAGCATGTCCGCCAAACATGGCGGCGATCATGTGGTTGTCGTTATCGCGACGCTCCTTGGCGGCCCACTGGGCAAATTCGGCGTTCTCGGCAATGGCCTGGTCGCACTTTTCCTGGCCGCGGCGATCGGAGACCTCGTAGCACAGGCACGAACGCATGCCCAGCTCCTGAGCTGCATCCTTAATGGTAAAGAGGCTTCCCGGGATCTCGCAGAAGCTCGCATGGTGATCGAAGATCGTGGTGACGCCATCACGGATGGAGTCCAAAATCGTGGCATAGGCGCTGGCCTTGGTGCCGTCGAGCGTCAGGTTGTCGTCGATCTTCCACCACTGCTGCTCAAGATTCTCCAGGAAGTTGGTGGGGTTGCAGCCCTTAATGGCAAGGCCGCGGGCCAGACCCGAGTAGATGTGGGTGTGGCAGTTGATGAGTCCGGGCATGATGAGGTTGCCCCGGGCATCGACGTACTCGGCATCCGGGTACTTGGCCTTGAGCTCGCGCTCGGGGCCCACTTCGACGATCGTATCTCCGTCAATGGCGACCGCACCGTTTGGAATGAACGGGGTCTGAGCGTTGCGGGTAAAGACGGAACCGTTAGCGACCAGAAGCATGGATGCTCCCTTCAACATCAGAGGCGGGGTTTGACACCTCTGACATGGCGGAGTGCGAAGCGCCGGCCTACACCGGAAACGGGCCCTCTCCCGTCAACGCTTCACCAAAGGGACAAGCCCTTTGAAGTGCGGCTTGGCGCCGCATGGCGTCGGCGGACGAGGCGATGCGTCCGCCGACGAATAGCACCGAATTGGTTACTTCTTGCTCTCGGGCAAGACCAGATCCACGGCAGCGTCCTTGGCAGCATCGATGTGCTGAGCCACGACCGGCGTCTGCGGAAGGATCAGGTTAAGGACAATGGCCATGATGGCGGTGGGGGTTACGGCATTGGAGCCGATGACGGTGGACACCCAGGCGGGCATACCCTCGCCGGCAAGGCAACCGCTGGCCATCCAGATACCCAGGCCAAAGACGACGGAGGTGCCGACGATAGTGGTAGTGCGCTGCGTGAGGCCCTCGCGGGTGAACATGCGCACGCCGTTCATGGTGATGGTGCCAAAGACGCCGACGGTCGCGCCGCCGATGACGGGCTGCGGGATAGCGGAAAGAACGGCAGAGAGCTGCGGGAACAGACCGGCGATGGCAAAGACGGCCGCGATGATCACAAAGACCCACTTGTTGACGACCTTGTTGGAGCAGATGATGCCCACGTTCTGGCCAAGGGCGCTGGTGGGAAGACCGCCCAGCAGGCCGCCGACCATAGAGGTGAGGCCCTGGGACACGATAGCACCGGAGAGCTCGCGCTCGGTGGGCATACGGTCGATGGAGCCCAGGCAGGCGGCGGAGACGTCACCGATAACCTGAATAGCAACCATGGGGAACACGACGGCGAGGGTAATGCAGACCTCGGGATCAAACTCGAGCGCGTAGGGCATGAGCTTGGGAAGGGCGAAGACCTGAGCGGTGGCGACGCTGGAGAAGTCGATCATGCCAAAGGGGATGGAGACGATCATGCCGACGATCATGCCAAAGAACACGGATCCCAGCTTGAGCGTGCCCTTGCCAAAGTTGGCGAGCGCAAAGACCACGGCGAAGGTGATAAGAGCGACACACCAGGCCTGCGGGGTGCCCCACAGCGGCGTACCCATACCGCCGGCCATATACTTGACGGCCGTGGGATACAGCGATACGCCGATGGAGAAGATGACCGTACCGGTCACGACGGGCGGGAACAGCCACTTGATCTTGCTGTAGGCCAGACCAAAGAGGACCGCGACGGCGCCGCCGACGATCTCGCCGCCCAGCAGCGCACCAAAGCTAAAGCCCGAGGCACCCATGGCCTGCAGGGCCGGCAGGAACGCGAACGAAACGCCCATGACGATGGGCAGGCCGCCGCCGATGCGACGGAAGGGAGCGAAGGCCTGAAGGGCCGTATCGATTGCCGAAAGAATGAGCGCGACCTGAATGATGTCGGTGCTCTGCTGGCTATTAAAGCCATAGACGCCGGCCATGATGACCGCCGGGGTAATGATGCCGGCAAACGATGCCAGTACGTGCTGAAGGGCACACGGGATCATTTCCTTAACGGGAGGCATGCCTTCGCGAGTGAACAGGGCTTCAGTGCCGTTCGTAACCGTCTCCTGGGTCATTTGACCACCAATCCTCGAAGTAGTTGTTTTCGCATCTAACGCTCTATTGTGACGCAGTGCGGGGTTGAGGTTGTGCCTTCATTGCATATCGTATTAAAGATGATTCTCATTCTCAATAATAATTTTTTGTTATCAGACTATTCTTCAGCTGAAATAACGCATTTCCGCAGGTCAGGAAAGTGTCTGGTCAAAATAACATCTAACTATTCTTTTGGTCGACCGTTTACCGCCAAATATCTACCGCTCATCTGTATTACGCAATGTACCTGCGGATATACGAGATGATGGGCAGCGTGTTACTATGAGAAAAAATTGTTATGAACATTTCCGATTTCACCCAAAGGAGTTGCCCTTGAACGAGACCGTACGCCGCTTTTTGCCGATGGTCGATTTTCTGGAGCAGATACTCGGCAAAAACAGTGAAATCGTGCTGCACGATTTCTCGGATCCCGACCACGCCATCGTCGATATTCGCAACGGCATCGTGAGCGGCCGCAAGGTCGGCGGTCCCGCCACCGATCTGGCACTCAAGATCATGCACGACCCCAAGTATCGCGACCTGCCGTTTATTACGGGCTACGAGGGACGCGGCGCCGGAGGCAAGACGTTGGAGTCAGCGACGTACTTTATCCGCGAGAATGACGAGATCGTCGGTATGCTCTGCGTCAACACCGACCTCTCGACCGTGCGCTCCATCAACGCCATGGCGCAGCAGCTCATGGCGTGCTTCGACGCGGCGCCGACGCGCACGGAGCCCGCCCCTATCGAGGTCGAAAGCCTTTCGGAGTCCACACAGGAGCTCATCGACCGTAGCATTGCCGAGTTGCTGAGCGCGCGCGGGCTGGATGTAGCGTCGCTTGGTCAGAGCGACCGCGTGGACGTCATTCGCCACCTCAACGGCAACGGGGTGTTCATGCTCAAGGGCGCCGTGGCCTGCGCCGCCACCGCGCTGGGCATCTCGGAGCCCAGCGTCTACCGCTACCTGCAAAAAGTTCGCAAGGAGGGCTAACGAGCAAAATGGAGCGCGGCTCCACAAGCGATCCGTCACTTGACAAAAGACCCTGCAGCTCGCACGCGCTGCAGGGTCTTTTTGCATGTCATGTTTAGTTGTGGCCAACGCCTTAGAGAGCGGCGACGACCTCGATCTCGACCAGACCGCCGGCCGGAAGGGCGGCAACCTGGAAAGCGCTGCGCGCGGGGAACGGAGCCTCGAACTTGGAGGCGTAAATCTCGTTCACGGCAGCGAAGTCGGCAATGTCGGCCAGGTAGACCGTGGTCTTGACGACATCGGCAAAGGTGGCGCCGGCAGCGGTCAGCAGGGCCTCAACGTTGGCGAGGGACTGCTTGGCCTGGGCCACGACGCCCTCGGGCATCTTGCCGGTCGCGGGATCGATGCCCAGCTGGCCGGACAGGAACACCATGTTGCCGGCCTGGATACCGGGGGAATACGGGCCGATGGCTGCGGGTGCGTTATCGGAAGACACGACGGTCTTGCTCATGTTTTTCTCCTTACGATCAATTGAGAGAGCGTGAGCGCGGTGTTCACACCGGGAGGCACAGTTCGGTCTGAACACCGCGCTTGATTGGGATAGTACTCAAGGTTTCTGTTTGATGCAAGAATATTATCAGCTTGCGAGAATATTTTATCGCCCAACGGTTTCCCCGAACCGCTGAACGGTTCTCATGTGGAGCAGCCAGTCCAAGCTGCTGAAGACTTTGTCCTGCTTAGGCTGCGGGCGTCGCCCACCGCAGCGACGTCACTATACTTTTGAATATCTGAGCATTTTGAAAGGCAGGATATGACCGCAACCGCCAGCCGAACCACTAACCGCAGGCCCGAGCTTTTGGCCCCCGCCGGAGGCCCGGAGCCCTTTGCCGCCGCGCTCGCCGCGGGCGCCGATGCCATCTACTGCGGCATGGGCAGCTTCAACGCCCGCCGCAAGGCAACCAACTTTACCGACGAGGCCTTTGAGCAAGCCTGCCGCGCCGCGCATCTAGCCGGGTCGCGCGTCTACGTCACGGTCAACATCGTCATCAAGCAGTCCGAGATGGGCGATGCACTGCAGCTCATCCATCGCTGCTCCACGCTGGGCGCCGACGCCTTCATCATCCAGGACTGGGGCCTGTTCTTTGAAGTCAAGCGCACCATGCCCGGCATCGAGACGCATATCTCGACCCAGGCGAACATCCACGACGACCGCGGAACTATCTGGTGCCGCGAGCAGGGCGCCGACCGCGTGACTCTCTCGC
Organism: uncultured Collinsella sp.; assembly: GCA_900542635.1. Classification (GTDB taxonomy): domain Bacteria; phylum Actinomycetota; class Coriobacteriia; order Coriobacteriales; family Coriobacteriaceae; genus Collinsella. The sequence goes on along the minus strand of UQOJ01000025.1, from coordinate 11,609 downwards.
GCGAGCTCTCCATCGACGAGATCGCCGCCATTCACAACGCCGCGCCCGATGTGGACCTTGAGGTCTTTAGCCACGGTGCCATCTGCTTTTGCTACTCGGGTCTGTGCCTGCTGTCGAGCTTTGCCATGGCGGGCCGCTCGGCCAACCGCGGCATGTGCGCTCAGCCCTGTCGCCTGCCTTACGAGTTGATCGACGAGAACGGCCGCTCGCTCTCCCCTGCCAGCCGCGAGCGCGCGCTATGCCCGCGTGACACCAACACCTCACAGCTTGTTCGCCGTCTGTATGACGCCGGTGCCGCGTCGCTCAAGCTCGAGGGCCGCATGAAGGCGCCCGATTACGTGTACTCCATCGTTGATGTGTATCGTCACGAAATTGACGACATGCTATCCGGATCCACCGTTGCCAAGGACGAGGAAGCCGCCCGCCAGCGCCAGCTCAAGCGTTGCTTTAACCGAGACTTTACGCACGCCTATCAGGACGGTACCTCGGGCGACGAGATGATGAGCTACGAGCGTTCCAACAACCGCGGCCAGATCGTGGGCACAGTGCTAGGCAGCCGCCCGGCCAACCGCGATGTGCGCGGCCTCAAGCCCGACGACCGCCGTCGCCGCGCCGCCATCGCCCGCATTGAGCTGTTTGAGCCCGTGGGCAAGGGCGACCTGCTGGAGCTTCGCCACGACGACGAATTCGACCAGTTCCTGACCACCATTGCCGCCGATGATGCCGCCGCCGGTGACATCATCGAATGTCGCGTACCCCGCAGCATGCCCGAGGGCTGCCGCGTCCGCGTGATTCGCAGCCAGCGTGCCATCGACGCCGCCGGCGCCGCGCTCAAGCGCGACGTGCTGCGCCGCCGCGCCGTAGATGTGTCCGTCGTGGTGCGTCTGGGCAAGCCGTTTACCGTTACGCTCACCTGCTGCGACGACCCCGCGCTCACTGCCACCGCCACCGGCTTTACCGTCGAGGCTGCCAAGACCCGCGCCGTCGAGGCATCCGATCTGGTAGAGCACGTCGGGCGCATGGGCTCCTCTCCCTTTGAGGCTGCGAGCTTTGATGTGGCGCTCGATGAGGGCTGCGGTATGGGCTTCTCTGCCGTGCACAAGGTGCGCGCCGCCGCCTGCAAAGCATTGGAGGAGGCCATTCTGGCACCATACGAGGAGCGCGCGAAAACGCTCGAGCTGCCGGTGCTCGACAAATGTACGCGCGCCATGCCCGAGCATTACCGCGAGGAGCCACAGATCTGCGCCGCCGTCACCACGCTCGAAGCCGCCGAGGCAGCTCGTGCCGAGGGCGCCACGCGCATCTACATGACCACCGATGTGCTCGAGGCTGTCGGACTCTCCCCTGCCGATGCATTTGAGCAGAGTATCGTGCCCGTACTCGACGAGGTCTGCCGCGCCGTCGACCACGAGCGCGTCGATCCCTGGATCAATGCCGGAGTCACCGTCGCCGTCGGCAATATCTCCGAGCTCGCCGTAGCCGCGCATGCCGGCGTCACGGCCGAGATTCGCTCTTGCCTGCCGGTGCACAACACGCCTTGCATGGAGGCGCTTGCCGAGCGCGGAGCCGGTGCGTTTTGGCTCTCGCCCGAGATCACGCTCGACGAGATTGTCTCGCTTGGCGCCGCCGCGCCCGCGGCTCTGGGCATCACCGTCTTTGGCCGCCCGCGCGTCATGACAAGCGAGCATTGCATTCTGCAGGTTGCCAACGGCTGCATCCACGATTGTGCCAACTGCCGCCTGCGTGCTCGCAAACTCTCGCTCAAGAATATCGACGGCAAGGTCATGCCCGTCCGCACCGACATCCACGGCCGCTCTCGCCTGTACGACGCCTACCCCATCGACCTCACGCCGCAGGTTCCTCAGCTGCTCGATGCCGGCGTGCGTCGCCTCATGGTGGACGGAACGCTGCTCGAGACGGATGAGGTGGGCCGTGCCGTCGCCCGTGTCCGTCGTGCCGTCGAAGCAGCGCGGGCCGGCCGCAAGCCCGCCGCCCGTCTACGCGGGGCGACCTCGGGCTGCATGTTTGTGGGAATCAGCTAACCGAAAGGCTTACACGTGAACGAAGAACCTCAAGTCCTCTACTGCGACGCCTGGCTCATGGCCATCGACAAGCCCGCCGGCATGATCGTCCACGGCGATGGCACCGGCGAGCGCACGCTCACCGACTACGCCAGCGACCTGCTGCTGGCGATGGGCGACGGCTTTGCCGCGACCGACATGCAGCCGCTCAACCGCCTGGACCGCGACACCACCGGCGTGGTGCTGTTCTCGCTCGACAAGCAGACGCAGCCCGCCTTTGACCAGATGGTCATCGACCACGCGTTCGAAAAGCACTACCTGGCGCTCGCCGAGGGCAAGATCGACTGGAACGAAAAGCTCATCGACAAGCCCATCGCCCGCGACCGTCACGACAGCCGAAAGATGCGCGTCGGCGCCAGCGGCAAGCCGTCTCAGACGCGTGTGAAGGTGCTCAAGCGCCTTAAGAGCCGTCGTGGCCTGCCCACGCGCTCGTATATCGATGTCGAGCTGCTCACCGGCCGCAAGCACCAAATCCGTGTGCATCTGGCGAGCGAGCGTCATCCCCTGGTAGGCGACGACCTGTACGGCACGCCGCGCCCCTGCGGCCTGATGCTCCACGCCCACAGCGTGTCCTTTACGCACCCCGTAACCGGCGAGCACATCCACATCGAAGCCCCCTGCCCCTGGGAGCCCTAAAACCTGCCAATAAGGGACGGGCACCTTTGTGGTGGCTTTGTCGCAACAGCTCAGCCACGGTCCCAAAACGTCTCGATCTGTAACAGTCAGAACCCATTTTCCGGTCTATCTGTTACAGATCGAGACATTCAAATCCCCCTTAAGGGAAAATCTCAATCTGTAACAATAACTCGTCAAAATCGGTCCCAGATGTTACAGATCGAGACAAAGGGACGGCAAGGTTCGGAAGTATCTCAATCTGTAACATCTAACCCACTTTTAACGGTCTAGTTGTTACAGATTTAGACAAAACGGCAGACAGCAAAAGCGGCAACGCCCGTGATGGACGTTGCCGCTTTTCTATTGAGAAAACTACTCAGTTTTCGTTACTAACCACCACAATGGGGACAGGCACCTTTGTGGTGGTTTTGGCCTCGTCCCGTCGCTAGACCGTGATGACGTTGTCCATCGACTGGTACTTGGCGGGCACCTCGCCCGCAGTGATGATCGTTGCATCGCGGAAGTCCGCGAACTTGACGGGCGCCACCATGCCAAATTTGCTGGCGTCCGAGATTACGAAGCGTTTGGCGGTATGGCGCATCGAGACACGCTTGACCTGCGCTTCCTCGATATCCGGTGTGGTGAGACCTTGCTCGGCGGCGATGCCATTGGAACCCCAAAAACCACAGTTGAAGTTATAACGGTCCAGGGTTGCCAAGGCATCGGGACCGACGAGCGCCTCGGTCTCGGGCTTGAGCTCGCCGCCTAGCACCACGGTGCGCATACCGCGCAGGGCGAGATGCTGAGCATGGAGCACGGAATCGGTCACATAGGTGACACCCTCAAGGCGCGGAAGATGCTCGATGAGCTTGAGGGTCGTGGAGCCCGAATCGATATACACAAAGCTATCGGGCTCCACCAGGGCCGCGGCACGGGCGCAGATGCGCTCCTTGTCATCGTTATGGAGATCACTGCGCTCATTAAGCGTCAGGTCGCGCGTCACGTGCGCGCGCTCCAGACTCGTCGCGCCTCCGTGTACCTTGGCGATACGGTGCGCGCGGTCGAGCGTTTGCAAGTCGCGGCGAATGGTGGACGGTGTCACGCCCAGGGCTTCGGCAAGCTCCGGCACGGTAACCGAGCCGGCCCGCTGCACCATCGACACAATCGCGCTGAGCCTATCTTCCGCAAGCATCGCTTACTCCTCCTCGGGGTACACGACTCCCCAGTCGGCGCGGAGCTTGGTCATCAGCTCCATAACATCGGAAGCATAGCCCAGAAGCTCGCGCTTCGAATCATCGCCGGCAACGGCCTTCTCCAGGTCGGCCATCTCGTAGCACAGAGCGTATGCCTCGGTGCCGGCGTGGACCTCCTCACGGTGCCCGTCCGCAGTCCACACGATGGTCGCATGGTCGGCGCGCGGATACTCGTTGACCTCGATATAGCACTTGTCAAAGCTAATGACCGAGCGCTTTGGCTGCTTGGAGTGGAGCGTAAGGCTCACGACGCCCAGCTGCTGCTCGGCGTTACGGCAGACAATGCCACCCGCGACGTCAACGCCGGTCTCACAGGTGTTGCCGAGCGAGACAACCTCAGCGGGCTGGCTGGCCATAAAGAGGCGCATGACGGAGAACGCATACACGCCAATGTCGAGCATGGCGCCGCCGGCGAGACTACGGTTGTAGAACCGGTTGGTCAGGTCGCCGTACTCCTTATAGCTGCCAAAGTTGAGCTGGGCGAGGTTCATGCGGCCAAACTCGCCGGCATCCATACGGCGGCACAGCTCCTGATACAGCGGCATGTGAAGCACCGTGGTGGCATCCATAAGGACCACGTTGTGCTCGTCGGCGATGGCACGAGCCTCGTCGAGCTCGGCAGAGTTGAGGGTAATGGCCTTCTCGCAGAGCACGTGCTTGCCGGCGGCCAGCGCGGCACGCAGGTAGGTGATATGCGTGTTGTGCGGCGTGGTGATATAGACGGCGTCGATGTCCGGATCGGCGTAGAGATCCTCAACCGTCTCGTACACCTTCTCGACGCCATACTGCTCGGCAAAAGCCTGGGCCTTGGACAGCGTGCGGTTGGCGACACCCGCGAGCCTGCGGCCGGCAAGGGCGAGAGACTGGGCCATCTGGTTGGCGATAACACCGCACCCGATCACAGCCCAACGAAGCTCGGGTGCCGTAAAAATGTCGTTAGGAAATGGCTTGCCCTGGACCGAAGCAAACGCCGCCTTTGCTGCTGCCGCGGAGTCGAGTGGAACCTGCTTGGAATCTGCCATATGTGCCTCCTGAGTCATCGGAAGTTCTTCATTTCCAACAGCCCTATATTCGCACAAATGTGCGCGCATTTGCTTGTATTTGCGTGTATATTCGCTTTACGGTCATTTTTTAACCATAGTTGACAGATGTTTGCGCGGCTATGCGCATTATCGCGCAAGTCTATGCGCGTAAATGCGCATGCAACGATCCTTGCGAAACATAAAGAGACGGAACACCAAAGCCCCAAAAGACAGAGTAGTCCGTGATACTCGACCCCTCCGGGGGCATCGGACATCAAAGGACCGCCCCGAACTACCGGCACATAGGGAACGTCCCCATGTGCCGCTTTCGTTGCAAGGCTGCCCCCATCGACCACTCATTTAAGTCTGTCCCCAATGAGCGCAATCACTCATGTAAGTCTGTCCCCAATGAGTAGGGATAGAAAAAGGCCCGGGTGCCGTGGGGCATCCGGGCCTTTGCTAGCAACTTGATGTTGCGGGCAGCTTAGAACTTGTGGCCGCACTTCTTGCAGACGCGCAGCTTGTTCTTGCCGTCCTTCTCGTGACCGACGCGGGTAACCTTACCGCACTCGGGGCAGACGAGATTGACGTTGGAGGCATCGATGGGAGCCTCCTGCGAAACGATGCCGCCCTGCTGGTTGGCAGCGTTGGGCTTGACGGCCTTCTTGACGACCGAAACGCCCTCGACAACGACCTTGTTCTCGGCGGGGAGAGCACGCAGGATAACGCCCTGCTTGCCGCGATCCTTACCAGAGAGAACCTGGACCTTATCGCCCTTCTTGATATACATATATCTCCCCTAACTACAGGGTCTCGGGAGCGAGCGAGACGATCTTCATGTACTTCTTGTCACGAAGCTCGCGAGCGACAGGCCCGAAGATACGGGTGCCGACGGGCGAACCATCGTTGTTGATGACAACGCAGGCGTTCTCATCAAAGCGAATGTAGGAGCCATCCTTGCGGCGGATCTCCTTAACGGTGCGAACGACGACGCAACGGACAACGTCCTTCTTCTTGACGTTGGCGCCAGGGGTAGCCTCCTGGACAGCACCGATGAACACATCGCCGATGCCTGCATAACGACGCTTGGAACCGCCAAGCACCTTGATGCAGCGAATCTTGCGAGCGCCGGAGTTGTCGGCGACGTTCAGCATGGTTTGCATCTGAATCATGGTAGATGTTCCTCCGAACTAAGAACCGAAGAGAGGTGCGCAGCCTTTAGGCGGCCTGTGGTATGCAAACCAGGCATACGCACATCTTCGGAAACGTACAAGTCGTATGAGCGACTGCTTATTTAGCGCGCTCGACGACCTCGATGAGGCGCCAACGCTTCATCTTGGACATAGGACGGGTCTCCATAACGCGGACGGTGTCGCCCACGCCAGCCGTGCACTCCTCGTCGTGAGCGTGCAGCTTCTTGGAGCTGGTCATCATCTTGCCGTACTTGGGGTGACGCTTGCGCTCGGTGATGGTGACAACAATGGTCTTGGCACCGGAGACGGAGGTAACGACACCCGTACGGACCTTACGCGAGTTACGCGAATCAGTCATGTTCTCTCCTTAGGTCCTACTCGGCGACAGCGGACTTCTCCGCTGCGATCTCGCGGGCGCGCTGCTCCGTGAGGACGCGAGCGATGTCCTTCTTCACGGTGTTGACGCGAGCGGTGTTGTCCAGCTGGCTGGTGGCCATCTGGAAACGAAGGTTAAAGAGCTCGGCGCGCATTTCCTTCAGCTTCTCAACGAGCTGAGCGTCCGAGAGCTCACGAATCTCTGCGGGCTTCATTAGTTCTCCTCCTTGGCGGCGGCGGCGTCCTCAGCAGCCCACTTGGCCTCGAGAGCGGCCTCCTCAGCCATCTCCTTCTCGATGCGCTGCTCAGCGTTCTTAGCAGCAACAATCTTGGTCTTGATGGGAAGCTTGTGCTGTGCAAGACGCAGAGCCTCGCGAGCGACCTCCTCGGGCACGCCCTTGACCTCGAACATGATGCGGCCGGGCTTGACGACAGCCACCCACTCCTCGGGGTTACCCTTACCAGAACCCATGCGAGTCTCGGCAGGCTTCTTGGTGATGGGCTTATCGGGGAAGATCGTGATGTAGACACGACCGCCACGCTTCATGTAGCGGGTCATGGCAATACGAGCGGCCTCGATCTGACGGTTGGTGATCCAATGGGCCTCGAGAGCCTGGATACCAAACTCGCCGAAATGCAGCTCGGTATTACCCTTGGCCTGGCCCTTCATGGAGCCACGCTGCACCTTGCGGTGAAGAATACGCTTAGGGGCAAGCACTACTGACCCCTCCTCTCGGAGTTACGACGACGAGGACGGGAAGAGCCCTCGAGTGCAGGGTTGGGAACAGGCTGGCCCGGGAGCTTCTCGCCCAGGTAGATCCAGACCTTCACGCCGCAGGCACCCATGGTGGTGCTGGCGACAGCCGTGCCGTAGTCGATCTTGGCACGGAGGGTGTGCAGAGGCACGCGACCCTCGCGGTACCACTCACGACGGCCCATCTCGGCACCACCGAGACGACCGGAGCACTGGATACGGATGCCCTTAGCGCCGGCCTTGCGGGCGGACTGGACAGCCTTGCGCATAGCGCGACGGAAGGCAACGCGGCCCTCGAGCTGCTCGGCGATAGACTGAGCAACGAGGTTGGCGTCGAGCTCGGGGCGCTTGATCTCGACAACGTCGACGGAGAGCTGGCCCTTGGAGACACCAGCGACCTTCTCGAGCTCGGTGCGGAGGGTATCGATCTCGGCACCCTTCTTACCGATGACAACGCCGGGGCGAGCAGTGAGGATGATGACCTTCACCTTGTCGCCAGCGCGCTCGATCTCGACGCGGGAGACAGCTGCGCGGGAAAGACGCTTCTCGAGGTACTTGCGGATCTCGAGATCGTTACCGAGGGTCTTAGCGTAATCCTTCTCTGCGAACCAGCGGGAGCGCCAGTTCTCGGTGATGCCAAGACGGAAGCCGGTGGGGTAGACTTTCTGACCCATACAGCTTTACGCCTCCTTTCGAGGAGCAACGACGACGGTGATGTGGGAAGTACGCTTCAGAATGCGAGAAGCGGAACCCTTGGCGCGGGGACGGATGCGCTTAAGCGTCGGACCCTCGTCAACATAGGCAGCGGCGACAACCAGGTTGTCGGCACGCAGACCGTTGTTGTTCTCGGCGTTCGCAATGGCGGAACGGAGAACCTTCTCGACATCCACGGCGACGGCGCGGTCGCAGAAGTGGAGGATGTCGAAGGCCTGAGCGACAGGCTTGCGGCGGATCAGATCGACCACCAGGCGGGCCTTGCTGGGGGAAACACGCACGTACTTAGCGACGGCGCGAACCTCGGTGGCCTCAGTTTCAATAGACTTAGTTGCCATTTACGGTTAACCCCCTATTTGGCCTTGTGGCCACGGAACGTACGAGTCGGCGCGAACTCGCCGAGCTTGTGACCAACCATGGACTCGGTAACATACACGGGCACATGCTTGCGGCCGTCGTGGACGGCGATGGTGTGACCAACCATCTCGGGGAAGATGGTGGACGCGCGGGACCAGGTCTTCACGACGTCCTTCTTGCCAGCCTCGTTCATCGCGGTGATACGCGAGAGAAGGCGAGTCTCCACGAACGGGCCCTTTTTGAGACTTCTGCTCATAAGTGCTTTCTCCTAAAACTCGGTATCCGAAATTACTTCTTACGGCGACGAATGATGTGCTGGTTCGAGACCTTCTTCTTCTTGCGCGTACGAAGGCCCTTCGTCGGCTTACCCCAGGGGGTAACAGAGGGACGACCAGAGGTGTGGTTCTTGCCCTCGCCACCGCCGTGCGGGTGGTCGACAGGGTTCATGACGGTACCGCGGACGGTCGGGCGCACGTTCATGTGACGCTTACGGCCGGCCTTGCCGATGACGATGTTGGAGTGATCGGCGTTGCCGACCTCACCGACGGTGGCGCGGCAGGTAACGAGGATGCGGCGCATCTCGGAGGAAGGCATACGGACGATAGCGTACTTGCCCTCCTTACCCATCAGCTGGCAGGAGTTACCGGCGGAACGGGCGATAGCAGCGCCCTTGCCCGGCTGGAACTCGACGGCGTGGATGAGCGTACCGACGGGGATGTCGGCGAGGGGCAGAGCGTTGCCCGGCTTGATGTCGGCGTCAGAACCGGACATGATGGTCTGACCGACCTCGAGGCCCTTGGGGGCCAGGATGTAGCGCTTCTCACCGTCAGCATAGTGCAGCAGAGCGATGCGAGCAGAACGGTTCGGATCGTACTCGATCGTAGCAACCTTGGCGGGCACGCCGTCCTTGTTGCGCTTGAAGTCGATCACGCGGTAACGACGCTTCACGCCGCCGCCCTGGTGGCGGGTGGTGATGCGGCCGTTGTTGTTACGACCGGCCTTCTTGGGCAGGGGCTCGAGAAGAGACTTCTCGGGCTTGGTGCAGGTGATCTCGGAGAAATCGGAGATCGTCTGCCAACGCCTACCAGCGGAGGTCGGCTTAAGGTGCTTTACAGCCATTACAATCCCTTTCAATAGGAATCCGTTAGCCATCGCAGACAGGGATTCGAGGTTCTGCCTCGGGTGCGATGACACCGGACGTATACACGGTTCCGGGCGTGTCCATTTAATACGCCCAAAACCTTGAGCTCTCGCCTCCCCTAGTTGGGAGGCATGAGCTCACTCAACAGCAGCGAGTCTTAGGCCTGGTTGCCAAAGACCTCGATGGTGTCGCCCTCGGCCAGCGTGACGATGGCCTTCTTCCAAGAACGGGTCTTGCCGGCGACATAGCGCACGCGCTTGGTCTTGGGCTTGACCGTCAGGGTGTTCACGCGAACGACCTTGACGCCGAAGATCTCCTCGACAGCGTCCTTGATCTGATACTTGTTAGCATCCTTGGCGACCTCGAACGTGTACTTGTTCAGCTCCATGCCGGAGAAGGAACGCTCGGACACGATCGGACGGATGATGATCTCGTGGGCGGTCATTTATGCAAGCACCTCCCCGAAGTGAGCGGCGATGTCGGCGGGCATCAGCACGGCGTTGTTGTTGACGAGATCGTAGGTGTTGGCCTCGTCGGCAGTGATGATGAACGTCTTGGGAATGTTGCGGAACGACAGGTAGGCGTTGACGTCCTCATCGCGAACGATGATGGTCAGACGCTTGCCCTCAAGGCCGAGAGCCTTGAGCATGGCGACGGCAGCCTTGGTGGAAGGCTTCTCGAAGCCGTAGTCGTCGACGAGCACGAGCTCGCCATCGGCCAGCTTGGCGGACAGCGCGGAGCGCATAGCCAGCTTGACCTCCTTGTTGTTCATACGCTTAGCGTAAGAACGGGGCTTGGGGGCGAAGACGACGCCACCGTGACGCCACTGGGCAGCACGGATGGAACCCTGGCGGGCACGGCCGGTGCCCTTCTGACGCCAAGGCTTCTTGCCGCCACCGGAAACCTCAGAGCGGCCCTTAGCGGACTGGGTGCCCTGACGCCAAGAGGCCATCTGGCACTTGACGATGTGGTGCATAACGTGGATGTTCGGCTCGATGCCGTACACCTCAGCGGCGAGCTCGGCCTCGGCGACCTTCTTGCCCTCGCTGTTCTTTACTTCAAACTTTGCCATTTAAGTGTTCTCCTTGGTATGACGCTGGGCTAAATGGGCTGGGCCCTTAGGCCATACGGATGGCGACGAGACCATTCTTGGCACCCGGGACAGCGCCCTTGACCAAGATGAGGTTCTGCTCGGCATCGATGCGGACAACGGAAAGGTTCTTGACGGTAACGCGCTCGTTACCCATGTGACCGGCCATCTTGACGCCCTTGAGGACGCGCGCAGGATAGGCGCACTGACCGATAGAACCGGGGTGACGCTGGAAGTGAGAACCATGCGTCATAGGACCGCGGCGCTGACCCCAGCGCTTGATGCGACCCTGGAAGCCCTTACCCTTGGAGGTACCGATGACGTCGACCTTCTCGACATCAGCGAAATCAGCGACGGTGACGACCTCGCCGACCTTGTGCTCCTCGCCGTTCTCGACGCGGACCTCACGAAGGAAACGGACAGGCTCGACGCCAGCCTTAGCGAAGTGACCAGCCATGGGCTTGTTCACGTTCTTGGCCTTGATGTCGCCGAAACCGATCTGGACGGCGTCATAGCCGTCGGTTGCCTGAGTTTTAACCTGCGAGACAGCGCAGGGGCCAGCCTGGATGACCGTGACGGGAACGACGTTGTCGTCCTCGTCCCAAACCTGGGTCATGCCAATCTTGCGGCCGAGAATCATGCTGATCAAGATATGATCCCAACTCTCGCGTGGTCTTGGGACAATGCGTACACCACCGAGCGTACGCCCCTAGAGGACCACTACTTACACGACGTGCTCCCCAGCCTTGTATTGCGTCCGGACTACCTGACAACCCTATTAAGCAGGCATTTTGTCCAGCCAGAATACTCCCCTGGTTTCACACAGCTGTTTAGTATACACGGCTGCGGGCGTATCCATCGAGATTCATATTTCACTCACATTGTTTACGCAGGTAAAGTGCGTGGAGTCGCCTGGGCTTGGCAGAGGGGCGGCGAAATATATTAAGTTTGCTGCTCTACAGTCCTGCGCAAGACGGAAAGCACATTAAGTGCTTTCCTTTGCGTGCGGAACTC
>UQOJ01000024.1 GCA_900542635.1 uncultured Collinsella sp. | reverse complement strand
AGGAGGCCACTTAATGTGGCCTCCGTCGTGAGCAGGACTGTAGAGCAGGAAACTTCATCAGTGCCCGCCCCACGGGAAACCGGCGGGATATACAGGTCCAGATGGGGCTTTGATGCATGGGTGGTCTGTGCTCGTGCAAATGGGTATCATATTTTGGTTATTGCATCGACTCTGTGATGCATGTTTGTACGTTCCCGGCGGTCGGTTTGCCAGAAGCGCCCCGTCGGTTGTTCCAGACCCGTTTCGAAGAAAGGAAACCACACGAACCTATGGCAGCTAAAAAATCATCTCCTTTGAAGATCATTCCGCTCGGCGGCCTTGACGGCATCGGCAAGAACATGACGGTCTTCGAATGCGGCGACGACATGGTGCTCGTTGACGCTGGCCTCATGTTCCCCGACGATTCCCAGCCCGGTATTGACCTGGTGCTTCCCGACTACACCTATGTTCTGGAGAATGAGGAGAAGCTCCGCGGTATCGTCGTCACCCACGGCCACGAGGACCACACCGGTTCGCTTCCGTACCTGCTGCAGGACCTCAACAATAAGGTGCCCATCTTTTCGAGCAAGCTGACGCTTGGCTTTATCGAGGGCAAGCTTTCTGAGTTCCGCATCCGCGCACCCAAGTTCCGCGAGGTCAAGGGCGGCAGCCATGTCAACCTCGGCGGCATCTCGCTCGACTTCTTCTCGATGACGCACTCCATTCCCGGCGCTCTGGGCGTGTTCATCCGCACCAACCAGGGTACCGTTATGCACACCGGCGACTTTAAGCTCGACCAGACGCCCATCGACGGCGTCACGCCCGACTATGCCGCTATCAGCCGCTTTGCCAAGCAGGGTATCGACCTGCTGCTTTCCGACTCCACCAACGCCACGGTTCCCGGCTTTACCAAGTCCGAGGCCGAGGTTGGTCCCAACCTGCTGCACGCCATCAAGAACGCGCCGGGTCGCGTGTTCGTCGCGTCGTTCTCGAGCCACATCCATCGTTTGCAGCAGATCTGCGATGCCGCCCGCAAGTGCGGCCGTAAGGTCGTTGTGACCGGTCGCTCCATGCTCACTAACACCCGCGTGGCGCGCGAGCTTGGCTACCTCAACATCGACGACGCCGATATCATCGATGCCTTTGACATTGATAACCTGCCTGACGACAAGATTGTCGTCATGTGCACCGGTTCGCAGGGCGAGCCGCTGTCGGCCCTGTCCCGCATGGCCAATGGCGAGCACAAGACGCTCTCCATCCACGAGGGCGATACCGTTATCCTCTCGGCAACTCCTGTTCCCGGCAATGAGAAAGCCGTCCAGCAGGTCGTCAACAGCCTAGCCAAGCTCGGCTGCGACGTGTGGGATAAGAACCGCGCTCTCGTTCACGTCTCCGGTCACGGTAGCCAGGAGGAACTCAAGCTACTGATGGCCATGGCCAAGCCCACCTACTTTATGCCGGTTCACGGCGAGGCCGTGCATCTGCGTGCCCATGCCCAGCTGGCCCGCAAGATGGGCATCAAGGATGATCACATCTTTATCCTCGATAACGGCGACACGCTCGAGATGCGCGGCGGTATCGTCAAACGCGGTACGCCCGTCGAGTCCGGCGTCGTCTACGTCGACGGCCTGCGTATCGGCGATACCGACCCCATCGTCCTGCGCGATCGTCAGAAGCTCGCCAACGACGGTATGGTTACCGCTGTTGCCATCGTCTCGCTCAAGCACAAGAAGATCGAGGCCATCGAGTTCTCGGGCCGCGGCGTCTCGTTTGCCATCGACGACCAGTTCTCCGAGGATGCCTCCGCGTCCATTATGAAGACGATCGAGAAGGGCAAGTTTAGCTTTACGAGCAGCGGTTCCGATGCCATTCGCAAGGCCGTGCGCGATTCGCTCTCTAACTTTATCTGGAGCCGTACGCGCACCCGTCCGATGATCATCCCGGTCGTCATGGAGGTTTAGTTTGGCGCGCGGATCTGCACAAAACGCCAAAGGCAATAAGGCCAATAACCAACCGGCATCTGCTAAGGGTGCCGGTTCCCATCTGCGTGCCAATAAGGGCCACGAGGCGGACTTCGACGATTTTGAGCCCTTGGTGGAGCCCTCGGCCAATCGCGATATCGCCGGCGTGGTCATTGCCGTTTTGGCGATTGCGTCCTTTATTGCCGTGATTTCTCCGGCAACAGCGCCCGTGACGGCTGCTGTTGCCGGTTTTTACCACCTGGGCTTTGGCCTGGGCGCCTACGTGCTGCCGATCGTCATTTTGCTGTTTGCCGCCACGCTCTTTTTAGGCGAGGACTCGCCGCTCAACGTGCGCTCGGTCGCGGGCGGAGCCGTGGTCTTTATCACCGTTGTCTCCATTCTTTCGCTGATGGTGCCGGGTACGAGCGACTCGTGTGACCTTATGTTCACGCCGCAAAATCTGTCCGCCTCGGGTGGCTACATCGGTGCGTTTATTGCGAGTGCGCTGCAGAATGCCCTGGGTAAGCCTATCGCGATGGTGGTCCTGTTGGGTCTGGCCGTCGTTGGTTTTGTCATCATCGGCTTTTCGGTGGGTGGCGTGCTGCGCTCTGCTCGCGACCGCGCGGCCGATTTTGCCGAGCGCCGTCGTGCCGATGTTAACGCGAGCCCGTGGGGTGACGACGAAGCCCTGTCGGTGCCCGGCGTTGCCCGTCCGCACCTGAGCATTCTTCGTCAAAAGGGCTCCGATGCTGCCGTGACCACGGTCATGGGCAACGATGTGGACCCGGTTTTGGACGATGACGACGAGGACGAGGATCCGTTTGTCGACGTATCCGATGCCGTGGAGGCCGAGCGCGCTAAGACGACGCTGCTGCCGCGCCGTCATGTCAAGAAGGGCAAGGCCACGCCCAAGTTGAATACAAGCGAGCCCGACCCGTCTTGGTCCGATAGCGAGATTGAGCTTACCGAGGGCGATGACGAGGACGACGAGGCTCCGATTGAGACCGCAAAGACAACTTTGCTGCCGCGTCGCCATGCTAAGCGCGAACAGGTAACCGGCCAGCTTTCGATGGAAGACGACCCCGATAAGATCGACGAGTCCGAGCCGCCGTTTGCCGTGAATCCTGTCTCGGCAACACCTCAGATTCCCGACTTCTTGAAGCATCCCAAGGTTGCCGATACGGCTGTCGCGGGCGCTGCCGAGGCGCCTACTCCTAGCGATGGGGGAGCGGTCAATGCCCCCGCGGATAACGAGGGCGAAGAAGAGGACGGCCTCAAGCTTCCGCCGCTCGAGATCCTGCACGCCAACCCGCAGTCGGCGTCCTCCGCGTCATCTGACAAGGAGCTGGAACAGACTGCCGAGTCACTGCAATCCACCTTGCTTGAGTTTGGCCGCAGTGCCCGCGTGGTCGGCTGGATCGCCGGCCCCACGGTGACGACCTTTAAGCTGCAACCTGGCGAGGGCGAGCGCGTGAGCAAGATTTCGAGCCTCGAGGACGATATCGCGCTTTCGCTCGCTGCTCAGTCGGTGCGCATCTTTGCCCCGATCCCCGGTACCTCGCTTGTGGGTATCGAGATTCCCAATCGCAAGCGCCAGAACGTCAACCTGGGCGACGTGCTTCCCTATGTGAAGGGCGGTCCGCTCGAGCTGGCCATCGGTCGAGATGCCGAGGGCACGCCGGTCGTCGCTGACCTCGCCAAGATGCCCCACCTGCTGATCGCCGGCACGACCGGTTCTGGTAAGTCGGTGATGATCAATTCCATCATCACGACCCTGCTCATGCGAGCCCTTCCCGAGGACGTTCGCCTGATCATGGTCGACCCCAAGCGCGTCGAGCTTGCGGGCTATAACGGTTTGCCGCATCTCTATGTGCCCGTGGTGACCGAGCCCAAGCAGGCCGCGAGCGCTCTGCAATGGGCCGTGTCCGAGATGGAGCGTCGCCTGAAGGTCTTCGAGCGTCTCAACGTGCGTAAGATCTCGACCTACAACGAAAAGCAGGCCGCCGGCGAGTTTGAGCATTACGACAACCCGCCCCAAAAGATGCCCTATCTGGTCATTATCATCGACGAGCTTTCGGACCTGATGATGGTCGCCGGCAAGGATGTCGAGGCCTCGATCGTTCGTATCGCCCAGCTGGGCCGTGCCGCCGGTATACACCTTATCGTGGCTACGCAGCGCCCCAGCTCCAACGTGGTGACGGGCCTCATCAAGGCCAACATCACCAACCGCATCGCCTTTAACGTCGCCACGGGCATCGACTCGCGCGTTATTATTGACCAGATGGGTGCCGAAAAGCTCACCGGTTTGGGCGACATGCTGTTCTCCAAGGTCGACTGGGGCAAGCCTCGCCGTATCCAGGGCTGCTTTGTCTCGGATGACGAAATCAACGAGATTGTCGAGTTCGTCAAGTCGCAGAGCGAGCCCGACTACCACGAGGAGATCCTGTCTGCCGTGGCGCCCGCTTCCATGTCCATGGTGGGTGGCGGCGGCATTGTCCGCACCGGAGTAGCTGAGCCGCAAGACGATGATCCGCTCATTTGGGAAGCCGCCCATATTGTGGTGGAATCGCAGCTGGGCTCCACATCTGGCCTGCAACGTCGTCTGAAGGTTGGCTATGCGCGTGCCGGGCGTATTATGGACATGCTGGAAGAAAAGGGTGTCGTCGGCCCGCCCGACGGTTCCAAGCCGCGCGAGGTCCTGTTGGACGAGGAGGGGCTTGCCGCGCTGGAATCTGTCGACGCCGAGATGGCACGTGAAGATCGTGAGTTTGGAGGATTCTGATGGCTGCACGCTTTGGTGACATGCTGCTCGAGCAGCGTCGCCGAATGGGCCTTTCCATTCAGCAGGTCGCCAACACCATCAAAATCAGGCCGCAGATCATCGAGTTTTTCGAGACCGGTAACTTTGCTTCGATGCCGCCGCGCGGCTATGCACAGGGCATGATTTCGAGCTATGCTCGCTTTTTGGGCCTCAATCCGCGCGAGGTCGTCAATGCCTACTTTGACGACCTGATGGCATACGAACGCGAAACGTCGCAGCAGGGCGGTCGTTTTCAGGACGCCGCCGGCTACGTCAATTCGCGTTCCTCGGTCGATAACGGGCGCTTCCTGATGGTTCAGGGCGGTCGTTCGACCCGCTATGGACAGCGTCCTCAGCAGGCCGGTTATATTACTGAGACGGGTTCGGGCGAGGAGATTCGCTCACAGCGTGACCGGTTCCGCAGTACGCCGATGCCCGAGGACCGTGCACTTCCCGCTGCCCGCGGCGTGGCGCGTGACCCTCGTGCCGGCTACGGCGACGGCGGCTATTCAGATCGCGGTCACCGTGGTGTCTCCACCGGACGCTCTCGCGGTGGCTATGCGGATGCCGATACCACGCAGGTGACGCCGCGTCTTCGCTCTCAATCACAGCCGTATGGCCAGCGCTCTTCGGCTCCGCGTTCGGGCCAACGTGGCTATCAAGGCCGCGGTGAACTTGCGCCCCGCTCGGGTCAGCGCAGCCTTCAGGGCCAGGGCGGCTATCGCGGCCGTTCCGATAGCAATCGTGGTCGTATGCCTCAGGGAGGCGGCCGCAGCAGTTCCGGTCGTGGACGCGGCGGATCCCGTACTCCTCAAAACAACGGGCTCGATCCGCGTATCGTCTACGCCGGCATCGGTGCCGTGGCGTTGCTGCTGATCGTGCTCATCGTGGTGCTTCTGCGCGGCTGCGCATCTTCGGCGCCCGAGACCACGCCCGAGGCGCCCACTGCTACCAAGACGACGACCAAGAAGTCTTCTAAGAAGACCGAAACGGTCGACGAGGACGAAGACACCGATGAGCCGACGGATGAGTCGACTGATTCGGACGCTACCAAGACGACGGCCAAGAAGGAAGAGAACGAGGTCACGAAGGTCAAAGTTTCCGTTGCCAAGGGAAAGACCGCGTGGATTGAGATCAAGGTCGACGGCAAGTCGGTCTATGGCGCTCAGGCGACTGGCCCCTTTGAGCAGGAGTACACGCCCGAGTCCTCGATCGAGATCACCACGTCCAAGCCTTCCGATGTTACCGTTACCAAGAACGGTGAAAAGGTCCGTTACGATACCAAGACCTCGGGCGTGGCTCGTGTGACGATCACCGTTCCTAAGAAGGAGACGACTGATTCCGAGAATGGTGAAAGTTCTGATGGTACCGACACCACCGATGGTACCGATGCCCAGTCCACGGATGGCGCCGATACCGCAACTGACGGTCAGACACCCACCGATTCTACCGACAATTCGTACGATAGCTACTAGGCCGCTCGTACGCGAAAGGAAACATCATGGCTAAAGATTCCAGCTTCGACGTCGTGTCCGAGGTCAACATGCAAGAGGTCGACAACGCCTTCCAGCAGACCACGCGCGAGATTTCCCAGCGCTATGACCTTAAGGATTCCGGCGCCACGATCGTGCTTTCGAAGGGCGAGAAGCTCTTTACGATCAACGCCCCGGCCGACTTTGTCTCCAAACAGATTGTTGACGTGCTGAGCTCCAAGCTCATCAAGCGCGGCATCGACCTCAAGGCTGTCTCGTGGGATGCTCCGCAGGCGGCATCGGGCGGCACCGTGCGCGTGCTCGGCCATATCGTCGAGGGTATCGACCAGGCGACCGCCAAGAAGATCAACAAGGACATCAAGGATCAAAAGCTCAAGGTCAAGGTGACCATCGAGGCCGACAAGCTGCGTGTTTCCTCTGCTTCGAAGGACGCGTTGCAGACCGTGATCCAGTTCCTGCGCGACCAGGACTACGGCCAGCCGCTGCAGTTCACCAACTACCGCTAATATCAATCGAAAGGACCGCTCTCCAACATGGATACACCGTTGGGCTCCGTGCTCTACATCACCCTCGGGTGCGCTAAGAACGAGGTTGACACCGACCGCATGCGTTCTCTTTTGACCGCCGCGGGCTACGAGGAGGCATTCGACCCGCAGGATGCCGACATCGCCATCGTCAATACATGCTCGTTTCTCGCCTCCGCAACGTCCGAGAGCATCGAGACCACGCTCGAGCTCGCCAACGAGGTTCAGGACGGCGTTCGTTCTTGCCCCATCGTCATGTGCGGCTGCGTGCCGTCGCGCTATGGCGATGACCTGCCTGACGAGCTGCCCGAGGTCGCTGCCTTTGTGAAGGCCGACGAGGAAGATGGCATCGTGGAGGTCATCGATGGCGTGCTGGGTGTCGAGCGTGAGATTGCAGCCTATATCCCGCAGGTCAAACGTACCGTCGAGGGTGCTGTCGCTTACGTCAAGATTTCCGATGGCTGCAACCGTTTCTGCAGCTTCTGCATGATTCCCTATATCCGCGGCCGCTATCATTCGCGCAATGCCGAGAGCATCATCTCCGAGGTGCGCGACCTGGTTGCCGGCGGTGTGCGCGAGATCGTGCTGATCGGCCAGGACACGGGCATCTGGGGTACCGACTTTGCCGACGAGGACGTCGCCGATGGCTCGCCGCGCAATCTGGCGCAGCTGCTGTGTGCCGTCGCCGAGGCCGTGCGCCCGCACAACGTCTGGGTCCGCGTGCTCTATCTGCAGCCCGAGGGCATGACTGACGAGCTCATTGAGACCATTCGTGATACGCCCGAGGTGCTGCCCTATATCGATATCCCCGTGCAGCACTGCGACGCGCGCATTCTCAAGGCCATGCGTCGCTCCGGTTCGCGCCAGGAGCTCGAGGATCTGTTCCGCGACCTTCGTGAGCGTATCCCCGGCATCGTGATCCGTTCCACGGCCATGGTCGGCTTCCCGACCGAGACCGACGACGAGTTCCGCGACCTTATCGACTTTATGGACACCGTCGGCTTTGACTACACGAGCGTCTTTGCCTACTCGCAGGAGGAGGGCAGCCTGGCCGCTAAGATGGAGGGTCAGGTCGACGAAGAGGTCAAGCTCGAGCGCGCCCAGGAGGCCATGGACCTGGCCGAGTCGCTCGGTTTTGCCGCCACCGCCGCCCATGTGGGCGAGCGCGCCCAGGTGATCGTCGACGGTATCGAAGAGATCGAGGATGGCGCCGAGCTGATCGGCCATGCCTGGTTCCAGGCGCCCGATTCCGATGGCGCGGTTCACTTGGACGCCAGCGAGGCGTCCGTGGGCGATATTCTGACGGTCGAGTTTACCGATAGCTTCTGCTATGAGCTTATCGGTCATGTTGTGGAGTAGGAGAGCGTCGTGGCTAACGAGAGCAATAAGGAACTGACGAGTGTTTGGACGCCCGCCAACATCGTGACGTGCGTTCGCATCGTCTTTATCCCGGTGTTCATGATCGTGTCGGCGCTTTCTCACACGAGTGTTGCCGGTACGGATTGGAGCACCTTCGACGGCCCGCTCGCCGCCGCTGCCTTCATTCTGTACGTGATCCTGTCGTGCACCGATAAGGTCGACGGTTATCTGGCGCGTTCGCGCAACGAGATCACCGACTTCGGTAAATTCTTGGACCCCATCGCCGATAAGCTGCTCGTGTTCTCGGCCCTGCTGCTGTTCTTGGATTTTGGCGCGGTGACCGTGTGGTCCGTGTTCATTATCCTGTTCCGTGAGCTTCTGGTGAGCGCCCTTCGCATGGTTGCGAGTGCGGCCGGTGTGGTCGTTGCGGCCGATAAGCTCGGCAAGTACAAGACGGCAACCACGATGGTCTCCATCTGCGGTTACCTGTGCGTTTTTGCGATGGCCGGCTTGCACCTTGGCCCGGTGGCCCTGACGCTCGGCATCTACTCGGTGTCGCGCTTCCTGTACGCCGTTGCCGTTGTCTTGACCGTTATCTCGGGCGCCCAGTACTTCTGGAACTGCCGCAAGATCGTCTTTTCGGTCTAGGTCCTGGTGGGCATGACGGAATCATTTGAGCAGATTGCCGCGCATAACGAAGAGCTCGCACGCGATATTGTCGAGCGCGCGAGCGCTCGGGGCGTGACGGTTTCGACGGCTGAGTCGCTGACGGCGGGTATGATCGCCTCGACGATTGCGGATATCCCGGGCGCCTCGGCGGTGCTGCGTGGCGGTGCGGTGACCTACTGCGATGAGATTAAGCATCGCGTGCTGGGTGTTGAGCAGGAGACGCTCGATCGCTACACCGCGGTGTCGAATCAAACTGCGCGCGAGATGGCGTCGGGTTCGCTGGAGCTGTACCAGAGCGATATTGCCGTGAGCGCGACTGGCTATGCCGGCCCCGGTGGAGGGACCGAGGACGATCCGGCTGGCACTTTTTATATTGGCTGGGCGTATCGCTCGGCCGATGGGGGCGTGCCGGTCGTGGACTCCATTCGTTGTCGCTATGAGGGCGATCGTTCGTGTGTTCGTGCCCATGCGGTCGCGGAGGCACTGGGTCGCATTGTCTGCGTGCTCGATTCTATGGAATAGACGTGTTTTAAGGGGCCTCCGGGCCCCTTAATTGTGGAGATAGGGACCTTAGGCTCATTTGGCGTTTGTGCTGGTTGTAGACGTATTCTTGCCTTCCTTGCTCTTATTTGGCCCTTTGTGGTCAAGCATTTGGTCAGTGTTTGGTCGGCGTTTGGTTGGGTTTTGGAAAGACTGCCTGTATATGATTGGCCTGAACGGTTGACCACGAACAGCCGTTCGTTTATTATCGATTCAGGTTGTTAAGAGGAGGGCTATTCATGGCCAAGAATTCAGGTCCCGTACGTACCGTTCATGCTCGCACGACGGGTAAAGAGCGCGATGAGATGATCGCCACCACCAAGGCCGAGATCGAGAAGAAATTCGGCCAGGGTTCCATCATGAGGTACGGCGACGGTGGTCCCGAGCTCGAGGTCGAGGCCATTCCCACGGGCGCTCTGGCCCTCGATGCCGCTCTGGGTATCGGCGGCGTGCCGCGCGGCCGTATCGTCGAGATTTACGGTCCCGAGTCCTCCGGTAAGACGACGCTTTCGCTCGAGATCCTGGCCGAGGCCCAGGCAATGGGTGGCGTTGTGGCATTTATCGATGCCGAGCATGCGCTCGATCCCACGTATGCCGCGCGCATCGGCGTGGATATCGACGAGGTGCTCATTTCTCAGCCCGATACGGGCGAGCAGGCGCTCGAGATTGTTGACATGCTCGTGCGTTCCGGCGCCATCGATGCCATTGTCGTCGACTCCGTCGCCGCGCTGACCCCGCGTGCCGAGATCGAGGGAGAAATCGGCGACACTACGGTCGGTCTTCAGGCTCGCCTGATGAGCCAAGCGCTCCGCAAGCTCGCCGGCTCGCTGTCTAAGTCCAACACGACGTGCATCTTCATTAACCAGCTGCGTGAGAAGATCGGCGTCATGTTCGGCAACCCCGAGACTACGACGGGCGGCCGCGCCCTTAAGTTCTTCTCTTCGGTGCGTATCGACATTCGCCGCATCGACAGCATTAAGCTTAAGGACGAGGTTATCGGTAACCGCGTGCGCGCCAAGGTCGTTAAGAACAAGGTGGCCGCTCCGTTCCGTTCTGCTGAGTTCGACATCATGTACGGTACGGGCATCTCTAAGGAGGGCTCAATTCTGGACATGGCTGTCGAGTGCGGCATCTGTAAGAAGATGGGCTCCTGGTTTGCCTATGGCGAGGACAAGCTCGGCAACGGTCGCGAGGCCGCCAAGGCTTTCCTGCGCGAACACCCCGATTGCGCCGACGAGATTGAGCATAAGGTTCGCCTTGCCTGCGGACTTGAGTTTGATGACGATGCTCCGTCCGAGGTCGAGCTGACCGATCAGCCTGCGCCTGAGGAGTTTGATGAGCTTTACGCCATCGATGGTTCCGCTATGCTCGATGATGACGACGAGTAGCGGTTACGCTCATGTCGTATACGGTGACCGAGGCCACGGTCGTCTTTCCCGACAAGAAGGCGGCCTCCTCGTTCTCGAGCGGGTATGCGTCCAAAAAGCCTTGCGCACATATCGATTGTGAGCTTGAAGACGGTTTTGAGCGGTCCATTTGGATTCCCGTGCGGGTCGCGCGCCTGTATGTCAAAAACCGCCCCGATCTTCCCTGTGATTGGGACAACTTTCGTGAGGCGGTGCAGATCATCGAGCGTAAATGTGCACTTACCATGGTGACCGAGATGTTATCGCGCCGCGACCATGCGACGGGTGAGGTCCGTGACAAGCTGGCTCGCTATGGCTTTCACCTGCCCGCGATCGATTTTGCCGTCGAGCGTGCCACCGAGTATCGCTTTTTAGACGAGAACCGCTTTTGCTCGTACTTTATCGAGGAACGCAAGCGGCGTGGTTGGGGACAGCGTAAAATCGAGACCGAGCTCAAGCGCCGTCATGTCGTGCTCGATGACATTCCCGGTTATCCCGAGGATTATTTTGCCGTCGAAGACGATTTGGCGCGTGCGTCAGCCCTGCTCGCTAAGCGGCGTGTTCCAGAGACGCGCGGATTCGAAAAAATGGTTCGGTTTTTGATGGGCAAGGGCTTTTCGTATCACATCGCCGCTGATGCCGTTAAGGCCCGCCTCGATGCCGAATGCGAGGAATGTGCGCTTTAGGCGTATGCGTTCTGTGGCCCTGCCGTTCACCGCGTTTTAGCCGCCGTACTGGGGCCATTTATTTGACAGTTGTTGTGGTTCAACGTACGATAAACACTGTCATTTGCTTTGTGATATGTGCTCATCTGTGATGAGTTTGTTTATATGTTTATCTGTATCCGACCCGCATAAGCTGCGCCCATATTACTCAAATGTCGCGAGCCGTTCGTAAGGACGGTTCGCTTTGTTGTGTAACGAATCCATAAAAAGGAGTGAGCATGCCTATCATTGCAGCGCTCGTTGGCATCGTTTTGGGTGCCGTCGCCGCCATTGCCTACATGCGCACCGCCAGGCAGGGTAGTCTTCACGAGGCCGACGAAAAGATCCAGTCGGCACACGCACAGGCTGAGTCCCTGATCGGTGATGCAAAGCGTCAGGCTGAGACCCTCAAAAAAGAGGCTCTGCTCGAGGCCAAAGAGGAGATCATCAAGAACAAGCAGGCCGCCGAGGCCGAGGACAAGCAGCGTAAGAGCGAGATTCGTACGCTCGAGAACCGCGTGATGCAGCGCGAGGAGTCCCTCGATCGCCGAAACGATGCCCTCGACAAGCGTGAGCACCAGCTGTCCAGCCAGGCCGGTCAGGTCGAGAAACGCTCCCGCGAGCTTGAGGAGCTCTGCGCCAAGCAGACCTCCGAGCTCGAGCGTATCGCCGACCTGACCCGCGAGGACGCCCACAAGGAGCTCCTCGATAAGGTTCGCGGCGAGGTCACCCACGAGGCTGCCACGATCATTCGCGAGTCCGAGCAGCAGGTTCGCGCCGAGTGCCACAAGACCGCCCAGGAGATTTTGTCCCTGGCGATTCAGCGCTGTGCTGCCGACCACACTGCCGAGGTCACCGTTACCTCCGTGCACATTCCCTCTGATGACCTCAAGGGTCGTATCATCGGTCGCGAGGGTCGCAACATCCGGACCTTTGAGCAGGTTTCCGGCGTTAACCTCGTGATCGACGACACGCCCGAGACCGTCGTTCTTTCAAGCTTCGATCCGGTCCGTCGTGAGACCGCCCGTGTCGCCCTCGAGAACCTCATCGCCGACGGCCGCATTCACCCCGCCCGCATCGAGGAGATGTATCACAAGGCTGCCGACCTGGTTCAGCAGCGCGTGCGCGAGGCCGGCGAGCAGGCTGCTTTCGACACCGGCATTCACGACCTACACCCCGAGATCGTCAAGACCCTTGGTGCCCTGCGCTACCGTACTTCGTTTGGTCAGAACGTGCTTCAGCACTCCCTCGAGGTCTCTGATCTGTGCGGCGTGATGGCTTCCGAGCTTGGCCTGGACGTTGTGACCGCCAAGCGCGCCGGCCTGCTTCACGACCTGGGCAAGGCAATTGACCACGACGTCGAGGGCCCGCATGCCGTCATCGGCGCCGAGCTTGCCCGTCGTTATGGCGAGAAGCCCGTTATCGTCCACGCTATCGAGGCTCACCATGCCGATGTCGACCCCAACACGGTGCTCGACGTCCTGGTACAGGCCGCCGATGCCGTCTCCGCTTCTCGCCCCGGTGCCCGTCGCGAGTCTGCCGAGAACTACATCAAGCGCCTTGAGAAGCTCGAGGAGATCGCCAACTCCCATGACGGCGTCGAGCGTACCTATGCCATGCAGGCTGGTCGCGAGGTCCACGTCATGGTTCAGCCGGACAAGATTTCCGATGCCCAGTCCACGGTCCTGGCTCACGATATCGCCCATCAGATCGAGGAAGAGATGGAGTATCCCGGTCAGGTGCGCGTCGTCGTGATTCGCGAGAGCCGCGCTGTCGATATCGCTAAATAACATGAGCGACGCGAACGAGCTCATCTCATTTATCGCGTCGATGTCGGGGGAGGGCAACCTTCGCGTCGAGGAGAACCTTGGCGAGGGGTATGTCCGCCTCCGCGTTTCGGAGGCCGAGCGGCGCCAGGCAAAGCACGACATTCAGCATGTCGAGGATATCGTCATCGAAATGCTCCGTAATGCTCGCGATGCCGGCGCCGACAAGGTCTATCTCGCCACGACCAAAGAAGATGGCGTCCGCACGCTTGTCTTTCTGGATAACGGCTCGGGTGTTCCGCAGGATATGCAAGAGCGAATCTTCGATGCTCGCGTTACCTCAAAGCTCGAGAGCATGAAGATGGACCGTTGGGGCGTTCACGGTCGTGGCATGGCATTGTTTTCGATTAAGCAGAACACCGACGAGGCCCGTGTGGTCACGTCCGGTGTCGATCTTGGTTCAGCCTTTAAGGTGAGCGTTGCGGCCGACCGCCTCAGTGAGCGCGCCGATCAGTCCAGCTGGCCCCAGGCCGTCAAGGATGAGGACGGACGTTATGTCTGTGCTCGCGGTCCGCATAATATTATTCGCGCTGCCTGTGAGTTTGCGCTCGAGGAGTTGCGTGGTTGCGATGTCTATCTTGGTTCTCCGTCTGAGATTGCCGCGACCCTTTATGCTCAGGCGTCAAGCCGGCTCGATACGTCGCGTCTCCTGTTTATTGATGACGAGAGCGAGCTTCCGGTTGTCGATCGTTTAGGCCTTGCCTCTGATGCCGAGGACTTTATCCGCATCTGTTCGGGTTTGGGTCTTGAGATGTCCGAGCGCACGGCACATCGCATTTTGGCAGGGCAGATTAAGCCCGTTCGCGGTGTGACCGCGCGTTTGCTGCGCGAGCGTGATTCTTCCTCGCATGCGCCGGCTCCTGTCGATCTTGCGAAAGATCGTCGCGGGCTACGTATTGCCAAGGATGACATGGCACAGTTTTCGCGTGCTGTGGAGCGCGACTTTAATGACCTTGCCGCCCGGTACTATCTCAACCTTTGCGGCGACCCAAAGATTCGCGTTTCGCGTGATCGAATCACCGTGACCTTCGATCTTGCCAAAGAGGAATAGTGCCTTTACCGAGTCCACTCGGTACGATAAAGTTATTGCAGTTAAAACGTACTTTTAAACGCAGGAGTTTCTTCATGGATTGCCTGAAGGTATCAAGCAAATCATCGCCC
The DNA here is from genome assembly GCA_900542635.1 of uncultured Collinsella sp. Classification (GTDB taxonomy): domain Bacteria; phylum Actinomycetota; class Coriobacteriia; order Coriobacteriales; family Coriobacteriaceae; genus Collinsella. The sequence continues at coordinate 12,896 of UQOJ01000024.1, read as the reverse complement.
GCGTCCGTTGCCGGCGCCATCGCCGGCATGGTCAAGGATGGTGTACCCGTCAACATCCAGTGTGTCGGCGCCGGTGCGGTCAACCAGGCCATAAAGGCCGTGGCTATTGCGCGCGGTTTTTTGATTCCAACCGGATTTGATATTTCCTGCGCGCCCGTGTTCTCCGACATCCTTATTAACGGGGAGTCGCGCACGGCCATCCGTCTTTCTATTTACGTTCACCAGATCAATCGAGCTGCTATGGATAACGTCGTCATGGATGATGTTAAGCCTGTGGCATAGCTTCTGCTTGCCTCGATTCGCCCCCCCCTCTCCCCATCGTTAGGACTTATGCACATGGACCAGCGTTCCGTACGCGATATTCTTGCCGGTAAAACCTACTTTATCCGCACCTTTGGCTGCCAGATGAATCAGCACGACTCTGAGCGCGTGAGCGGTCTGCTCGATTCGTATGGTTGCCTCATGGCGCTCGATCCCGAGCATGCCGATATCTTTGTCTTCATGACATGCTGTGTGCGTGAGGCCGCCGATACTCGCCTGTACGGTCAGTGCAATTCCTGCAAAAGCCTGCCGCCTTCGCCTTCGGGCAAGCGTGTGGTTGCCGTGGGCGGCTGCATCGCGCAGCGTGATGGCGAGGGCCTGCTCACCAACGTCGATAACGTCAATGTCATCTTTGGCACGCATTCTATCGCACATGTTGCCGAGCTCATTGCCGAGGCGTTCCTTGATGGTAAGCGTCATATCCGCACCAACGAGCATGAGGATACGGATGCCATGAGCATGCCGTGGCATCGCGAGACCCAGTATCACGCCTGGGTGCCCATCATGACAGGCTGCAATAATTTCTGCACCTATTGCATCGTGCCGTACGTGCGTGGTCGCGAAAAAAGCCGCCCCTTCGAGGAGATTGTTGACGAGGTGACCGCTTTGGTGCGCCAGGGTGTGCGTGAGATTACGCTGCTGGGCCAAAACGTTAACTCATATGGTCGCGATCTGTTTGGCAAGCCGCGTTTTGCCGATTTGCTGCGCGCGGTGGGCGATACGGGCGTCGAGCGCATCTTCTTTACCTCTTCTCATCCTAAGGATCTGCTGCCCGAGACCATCGACGCTATGGCCGAGACGCCCGCCGTCATGCCGCAGCTTCACTTGGCCGTTCAGTCGGGCTCCACGCGCATCCTCAAAGAGATGAATCGCCGTTATACACGCGAGGACTATCTGGGCCTTGTCGATCGCATCCGCAATCGCATTTCCGATATCGCGCTCTCGACCGACATTATCGTTGGCTTCCCGGGCGAGACTGAAGAAGACTTTGAGCAGACGCTCTCACTTGCCGAGACGGTCCGCTATGCTCAGGCCTATACCTTCATCTATTCTAAGCGCGCTGGTACCCCGGCCGCAGAGATTGACGATCCTACGCCGCATGAGGTTATTCTCGAGCGTTTCAACCGCCTGGTTAAGGTTATCGAGACCACGGCACACGAGTATAACCAGGGCGAGCTTCATACTGTGGTGCCGGCGCTCATTGAGGGAACGAGTAAAAAGAACGACGCGGTCCTGCTGGGTAAGAGTCCCAAGAATCAGACCGTGCATGCACCCATCCCCGAGGGTTACAGCATCGATCAGCTTGTTGGCAAGATCGTTGATGTTGACGTTGACGTTGCCAAGACCTGGTATTTGTCCGGCTCCGTTGTGGGCGAGCCGCGCTAATGGTTTCTCCCGGGACAGGTCTTTCCGCCGTTGCGATCGTCGGTCCGACGGCGGTTGGTAAGAGTGATGTTGCCGACCGTTTGGCAGCTCGTCTTTCGTCCGAAGTGCTGTCGTGCGATGCGATGCAAATCTATCGCGGCATGGACATCGGTACCGCAAAGATGGCGCCCAATGAGTGTGCGGCGCCACTGCGTCTCGTCGACATTGTAGAGCCGGGTGTGGCGTACTCTGCGGCGCTTTACCAGGTCGACGCTCGCGCGCATGTTGATCGTCTGCTCGGGTCAGGACGTCTTCCGGTGTTTTGCGGGGGTACAGGCCTGTATCTCAAGGCCGCCCTCGATGAGATGGACTTTCCCTCGGGAGAACTTGAGGACGATCGCCGTGCGGGCTATCAGGAGCTTGCCGAGCGTATTGGCGAGGAAGAGCTGCATGCTCTGCTTGCCGAGCGAGATCCAGAATCGGCTGCTGTTATTCATCCCCATAACGTGCGCCGTGTGATTCGTGCGCTCGAGATGCATGATGATGGTATCTCCTATGCAAAGCAAAAAAGTCAGTTTAGTGTTCCGCGCGAGCATTATCACGCCCTATGGTTTGGTCTGACGCGTAATCGCGAGGTGCTCTACGAGCGCATTAACCTGCGTGTCGATCTGATGTTTGAACAGGGTCTTGTTGATGAGGTTCGTGGTCTTATGGACCAGGGGCTGGGAGATGCCCTGACTTCGATGCAGGCAATTGGCTATAAAGAGATCATCGATGCTTTCAATGGTGTGATGAGCATGGATGAGGCTCGCGAACTCATCAAGATGCGTTCGCGTCGTTATGCCAAGCGTCAGCTTTCGTGGTTTAAGCGCGATGACCGTATCGTGTGGTTTGATATGGATGAATGTACGATCGATGAGGTCGTTGCTGATATCCTGCATCGTATTGAGGCTGCCTAATGGCTCGCTTCCCCCTTGTTCCCACGGCACCCGAGCCCGAGCGTGCCATTTTGGTTGGTGTTGAGTGGCGCGACAATGCATGGCCACTCGATCGATCGCTCGATGAGTTGGAGCGTCTTGCCCACACGGCTGGTGCCCAGTGCGTGGCTCGCTTGTCTCAGCGTTTGGTAAAGCCGTATCCCAAATCATTTATCGGTTCCGGTAAGGTAGAGGAGCTGTGCGGTCTGGTACATCGCATGGATGCCGATGTCGTTATTTTTGACGACGACCTGACGCCCTCGCAGCAATCCTATTTGGAGAAAGCCGTGGGCGAGCCGGTAAAGATTATCGATCGTACGGCACTGATCTTGGATATCTTTGGCCTGCATGCTCAGACGCGTGAGGGACGCCTACAGGTACAGCTGGCGCAGCTTCAATATCTGTTGCCTCGTCTGCGCGGCATGTGGAGCCATCTCGCCAAGGAACAGACGCGCGGCGGCATCGGCTCACGCTTTGGTCAGGGCGAAAGTCAGCTCGAGGTCGACCGTCGCCTCATTCGTAATAAGATCGCTGCGCTTCGACGTGAGATCAAGCAGGTTGAACAGCGTCGTGATGTTCAATCCAAGAGCCGCATTGAGTCACCGGCGTTTCGCGTCGCGTTAGCCGGTTATACCAATGCCGGTAAATCGACGTTGCTCAATCGTCTGACCGGTTCTACGGTACTTTCGCAGGACAAGCTGTTTGCTACGCTCGACCCGACGACGCGTTCATATCGCCTGCCTGGCGGTCGCGGCATGACGATTACCGATACCGTCGGCTTTATTCAAAAGCTGCCGCATGGTCTGGTCGATGCCTTTAAATCGACGTTGTCCGAGGTGTTGGGTGCCGATTTAATTCTCAAAGTCGTAGATGCGTCTGATGAGGACTATGAGCGACAGATTGAGGCTGTCGACCGCGTGCTTGATGAGATCGGCGCCGGAGAGCGCCTAACGCTGACCGTATTCAATAAAATCGATCTTCTCGATAGCGTTGATCGATTAAGTTTCCGTCGTCGCTATTCCGAGGCTGTGCTGTTCTCGGCCCAAACGGGCGAGGGACTCGACGATCTCGTCGATCGCATTGCTCGCGAGGCAGCTGCCACCGATGTACTGCTTTCAGCTGACATTCCATATCGTGAAGGTGCGCTCATCACGCTCGTGCATGAGCAGGGGACCCTTTTGCACGAGGAATATCTTGAGGATGGCGTTCGTATTGTGGCGAAACTGCCGGCTCGTATTGCACCTCGGCTTGAGCGTTATCGCACCGAGTAGGCGAGCTCCAAAATGCCCAGTATGATGGGCTGATGCAGCAGATAAAAGGGGAGTGCATGACGTCCAAGGCTGGTGAACGCCGGGATGGGATTGGCGTAGACCCAGCTTGGTGCGGGATGTTCACATCTTTGAGCGGTACGCGCAGCAAAGTATCCTGTGAGGTACATGAATATGAACGGGATGATTGGATAATAGTCGCCTGAAACAAACCGGGGGCCGGGAAATCCTAGCCACGCCAAATAGGGGAATGAATAGGTCGATTTCGGGATGCCCCATGTCGCCACGAAGAGAGCGAGGCATATCGCGATGCCCCACGTGCTGGGCACTTTCTTAAGCATCGGTCGTGCTACGGCTGCCACAGCGGTACACGCCGCCATGCAATAAATGATGCCAAAGTTCACTGAATCGTCGACCGATACGAGCGTTGTTGCGATCCAGACGACCAAAGCTGCGGCAGCGTACTTGGACGCTCGTTTAGCATTGTTGCGTGAGAGCGTGCACATCCAACCTGCGATAAACAAAAATACCCAGCTGATGCTGGCGCGCCAGATGTCTTGAAAGACGGTCTGGGTAAACCAGGGCATATTCCAGTCGTACAGGTAGGCGAGATCGTAGCAAGCGTGAAAACCTGCCATTGAAATCATCGTAAATCCGCGGACGGTATCAAAGATGGCGATGCGTTTTTGCATTACGAGAACCGGCGCATCAAGCCGACGACTTTGCCCAAGATAACGGGATTCGTTGCATAGATAGGCTCCATGGTGTCATTCTCGGGCTGCAGGCGTACACGTCCCTGCTCCTTGTAGAACGTCTTGACGGTCGCTGAACCATCAATCATGGCCACGACAATTTCGCCGTTCATGGCACTCTTTTGTTCACGGACGATGATGTAATCGCCATTGAAGATGCCGACATTGATCATTGAGCTCCCATGTACCTCAAGGATAAAGGAACCCTGATCGGTGGCGATTTCGGTCGGGATAGTAAAAGTGTCTTCGATATTCTGCTCGGCCAGAATGGGAATCCCAGCCGCGACGCGACCAACGAGCGGAAGCGAGACCGTTCCGCGAGGTGCGGTGGGCTCGTCAGATTTAGAAATTGAGACAGAGGAGCCGTCCTCGTTAAAGAGTTCCAGGGCGCGCGGTTTGGTGGCATCGCGCTTGAGCAGCCCGCGCGCCTCCAGGGCAGATAGATGGGCGTGCACGGTGCTGGGGGAGGAAAGGCCCACGGCAGAAGCCATCTCGCGCACGCTGGGCGGATAACCTTTCTCCTGCTGATATTCCTTGATGAAGTCGTAAATTTGCTGCTGACGCTTGGTAATTTTGCGAGCCATCAGGGCATCCTCTCTACCCATGTCAAACAAATGTTCGAATTTTGCTTGACAGGAACAACTGTTCGAAGATAATAATAACCGAACATTCGTTCTCGCGCTAGACATTTTTGTCCGCGCGGCTTGATAAAACTGTTCTCAGCAAAACACGCGAGAGGAGAACATGATGAACGCAACGAATATGGTCCAGGGAAACCTTGCCCTTAAACTCGAGACGCCTGCAGAACCCACTTTTACGGTTGTTCAGGGTGGCCGCTCCGGCTTTGAGCCTTTGACCGTAAAGCCTGCTCGCAATCAGCAGGCTGTAGTTGCGCCGGCCCGCGTTGCCCTGAAGGTTCCGACGATTGTCGCCGTTGCCGTTGCGCTTACGCTCTTCGTTGTCCTCGCTACGTCGGTCTTTAGCGCTCGTCACGCCGCGTATGCCGAGTCCGTTTCCAACGTTACCTACGAGACCATTCGCGTTCAGCCTGGTGATTCTCTTTGGTCGCTTGCCGAGGAATATCCTATCGAAGGCCTTTCCACGCAAGAGACTTCCGACATGATCCGTAACGTCAATCATCTGGAGCATGGTTCGCTCGCCGCCGGTGCGCATCTTAAGGTTCCTGCTCGTTCGTAATCTTTATCGCGCTGCGCATGGTACCCTTGTTATCGTTTAAGAGGAGGTACCATGCGCTGTCCCAAATGCGGCAAGGCACATACCCGCGTCGTTGATTCTCGTATGCAGGAGTCAAATAACACCATTAAGCGCCGTCGCGAATGTTGCTCGTGTAACTATCGCTTTACAACGTTTGAGCGATGCGAAGACCCAATCGAGGTCATTAAGTCAGACGGAACCAAGCAGCGGTTCGATCGCAATAAGCTGCTCGTCGGCTTGATGCGCGCCACCATCAAGCGCGATATCGACACTAAGAAGCTCAATGAGATTATCGACGACATCGAGGTCGAGCTGCGCTCTCGCACGCTGACGGCCGTCACGTCGCATGAGTTGGGTGACATGGTGCTCAAGCGCTTGGCCAAGATCGACAAGGTGGCGTACATCCGCTTTGCCTCGGTCTACCGCGATTTCAAAGACGTCGATGAGTTTCTGCAAGAGCTCGACAAGCTAAGGTGATTCCATGTCCAACATTACCGTCAACATAAAGCGTCTCGACCCCACCGTCGAGCTTCCCAAATACGCCCATCCCACCGATGCCGGCTTGGATTTGCGCTCCAACGAGGACTGCGTCCTGAAGCCCTTCGAACGTCGTCTGGTCTCTACTGGGCTGGCCATCGCCTTGCCCGATGGCTACGCCGGCTTCGTCCAGCCCCGCAGCGGCTTGGCCATCAAGCAGGGCCTGTCTATAGTTAACACGCCGGGCCTCATCGACGCCCACTACCGAGGAGAACTCAAGGTTATCCTCATCAACCTGGACCCCTCCAACAACATCCAAATCAACAAAGGCGACCGCATAGCCCAACTCGTCATCCAAGAAGTCCCCACGGTCAACCTCATAGAGGTAGACGAACTAGACAAAACCGACCGAGGCAACGGAGGCTTCGGCTCCAGCGGCGTCGCCTAGGGGTACTCGTATCCCTCCCGCCCGGGGCTTACCTATATCATTCCATGCTCAAACATTCTCGCGTCGCTTCGCTCGCTGCGAAACTGCGCGTGGAACGATATAGGTAAGCCCCGGGCGGGCGGCTACTCGCTTGAAACAATATTTACTTTTCTAGTAAGTCGATGCGATAAAGGGACGCCTCCTTTGTCGCATCGACTTACTGTATTTATATTTTCTGGTTTCCCTTTTCAGATTCTACTGGTGGGGAATCTGGTATAGCCGCTAGTACGTTAACGCAGCTTACCTGTGGGAGGCCCCTATATATCGTCCCACGCGCAGTTTCGCAGCGCAGCGAGAATGTTTGAGCATGGGATGATATATAGGGGCCTCCCACAGGTAAGCGGACAGTCCAATGCTAGCGGATATGCGCGGGTTTTCCGCCCCAGTAGAAGCGGCAGAAGGCTCGTTTGCGCTTTTGGGGTTTGCCTACGAGCTCCATGGTTGCGATGGCTATATCTTCGGCTGCGTGGGGGCGGCGTAGTACTTCGCCGTTGATGAGTAGGGCTTTGAGTGATTCGGGATGATCGTGCAGATGGCGCAGGGTTACGATGAGTTCTCGTGCGGTGGTGACATGCATGCTGGCGCCCATTCCGGTGAGCATGGTGGTGTTGGCCTTTTCTTGACCATATGATTTGCCCAGCAGGATCATCGGCAGATGAGCGCACAGGCACTCGGTGACGGTGAGCCCGCCCGATTTGAGGATTGCCAGGTCGCAGCCGTGCATGAGGGCCGCCATGTCGTCCACGTAGTCCAGAACCGTGACGTTTTCGAGCTTCATGGCGTCGAAGAGCGTCTTGAGGCGGGTGGCGTATTCCTCATCCTTGCCCGGCAAAAAGACAAAGTGCATGTCCTCGAAGCTGCGCAGGAAGGGGAGTGTGCGGTCCATCTCCGCGCGAAAGCGAACGTACGGTTGAGGCAAACTGGCACCGGCCATCACCAACACAACGGTCTTGTCAGCGGGGAGATTGAACTTTTCGAGTTCTTCCTCGCGATTGTAGTTCGTATCAAACCCGGCGCGAATGGGGATGCCTGTAATGCGGATTTTGGTCTCGGGAACCTTACGGGGGCGAAGTGTCTCGGCCATAAATTCGTTGGCTACGCAGAACAGGTCGGTGTCCTTGTGGGGCCAAAAGCCTTCGACTTCATAGTCTGTTGGTACGCAGATGACCGGGTAATCGATACCCGTGATGACGCGGGCGCCCACAGCAACATTGGCTGCCGTAATGTGTGTTGCAACCACGGCCATGGGCCTGCGGGTGCGGACATAATCGTTGAAGGCGGGGAACATAATACGCGACCATGCCGTGCCGCCACCCCAGAGAAGATGTCCCGTAAGCGTATATCGCCAGGTCAGGTCGTAAATGGGGCGCGTGGCTCCCGTAAAAGAAGCCGCGGTCTTATTGCCGTCGAATTTAATACGTCCAAAATCAAGGATATCGAGCACTTCAATTTCAATATCCTCAGGGATGCCGCTGGTGCCGCGGATAAGATCAAATGCTTGTGCAATCGCGTTAGCGGCGGCTTTGTGGCCCGATCCAACCGATGCGTGCACAATGGTTACTAGGGGTTTTTGTGCAGGTGAAACGGTCATTTGCTCCGGTTGGGGAGTGGCTTGCATGGGCAGGGGAGCGCTATTGCTCGTCTGCGTTTGATCCATCGATAACTCCCCTTCAGCTTTGTTACGCGATTTATCATTGTAGTGCATGAGTGTCACGTTTGCCTAAATTTGGGTATGAGCGCAAAGAACGCCAATCTTTCGACAGGAGGTCTCTTCATGACTACCCATCAGCCGATCGATGTTGCGATTATCGGTGGCGGCCCTGCGGGCTATGCTGCAGCCATTTACGCGGCGCGCGCCAACCTAACGACGACCGTGATTGAACAGGGCATGCCGGGAGGACAGATCGCCACAACCAGTGAGGTCGAGAATTATCCGGGCATTCCGCTCTTGAGTGGCGCCGAACTCGGTGAGCGTTTTCAACAACATGCAGAGGGCCTGGGAGCACAGGTTACATGGAGCATGGTTACGGGTATCGATTACGATGCCGATGCAGCGTTGTTTACGGTGCATCACGATATGGGCGATACGCTGGCCTCGAGCGTTATCGCTTGCATGGGTGCCACGCCGCGTCCGGCAGGTTTCGCAGGCGAGGATACGTATCGCGGTCGTGGCGTTTCATATTGCGCAACATGTGACGGCATGTTTTTCCGCGGCAAGCAGGTTTTTGTAATCGGTGGTGGCAATTCGGCATGCGAAGAGGCGCTGTTCCTGTCCGACATTGCCAGCAGTGTGACCATCGTGCTGCGCCGCGACCAGTTCCGTGCGCCCGATGGTGTTGTTCAGAAAGTACTCGCAAAGGACAATATTACAGTTAGGTACCAAACTAGTATTGTGGAGCTATCGGGCGAAGCCATGCCAACGACGATTACCTTTAAGGGCAATGCATCCGGCGAGACTCATACCGAGTCATTTGAGCCCGGCTCGTTTGGCATCTTTGTCTTTACCGGAACGCAGCCCCATACCGAGCTTGTTGAGCATCTAGTCGATCTGGCGACTGATGGCGGCATTCTGACTGATGAATCCATGGCGACCCGCACGCCAGGTCTATTTGCCGCTGGCGATATCCGTTCCAAACGTTTACGCCAGGTTGTGACCGCTGTTTCGGACGGAGCCATAGCAGCAACGAGCGCATACACGTTTCTCCGTAGATAAGTACGATAATATATCTTATGTAAGGTTGTTGTCTTTTAACAAAGTGGTTGGACGGTGTATCAATGTGCTGTCCAACCACTTTTACTTTCCGGTTATATAGTATGCAAAACTAGATAACCTAGAATACAATATAGCTAATGAACGGAGGATCCTTATGAACCACGCCAAACGCGTTATCCCGATGTCCGATTCGTCGGTCAGCATTAAGCCTGAGGATATTCAGCCCACTGTGCTGCCCGATGCATTTATTCAGTCCGATATCGTGCGCAAACTCAATACGTTGAGTCTGCCGCGCTATGACCAGTTGCCCAATGTGACACTCTACCGCGACCAGGTTATTGAGTATGTTGCGCTTTGGATGGAGCCGCTGTCCATTTGCGTTGAGCAGCCTATCATTACGCCATCGATGATCAATAACTACGTAAAGGTCGGCCTAGTGCCTGCTCCGGTCAAAAAGCAATATGGCCGCGAGCAGATTGCCCGCCTGATCGCTATCTGCATCTTTAAGCAGGTGCTACCTATTGCTGCGGTGCAGGCACTCTTTAACATTCAGCGTTTGAGCTACGATGCCCCGACGGCCTTTGATTATGTGGTCGATCAGCTCGAGGCATCGATTCGTGCGGCGTTTTCCGTCGAGCAGACTCCCGTGCCCGATACGGCGCATCAGGTAACGCGTGAGTCGCTGCTTGTGCGTAGCGCGGTATCGTCCTTCGTTTCGAAGGCTTACTTGATGAGCTATCTCAAGTTCAACGGGTTTAATAGCTAGCCGACGTATAAAACGGGCGGGACAAAGAGCCATCTGTCGCTTTGTCCCGCCCGTATTTTTGCTTGGTTGGACTTTATTTGCCCGAAGCTACGCCCATGCCGTAGCCGATGATGAGGCCGTGCATCTCGGCGTAATAGGAATCCAGGCCGTTGCAGGGCATGATGATGGTCTTGGAGCCGGGCCAATGCTCGACTATGCGGTCAGTGAGCGCCTGGGCTCCAGCTTCGTTCTCAACGTGATCTATGACGACCTCACCGCCCGTAAAGCCCTCGGCTTCCATAGTGTCGATGATCTTGTTGAGCATCTTCTTTTCGCCACGCGTGTGCCCGACGAGTTCGATTTTACCGGCCTCACTCGCTGTGCCCAAAATACGGATATTGAGCTTGTTGGCAATGACGCCGGCTGCCTTAGGGATACGTCCGGCTTTGGCGAGGTTTTCGTAATTGCACAAACTGAAGAGGATTTTGCTGTTCTGTTCAAGGCTATCGAAGTATGCGCAAGCATCCTCGAATGAGACATTCGGATTGCTTGCAAGATAGCGGTCGAACAGCAAGAAAATGAGGTCCATTTTGCCGCCAGCTGCGCGTGAATTGACTAGATGAATCTGTCGGTCGGGCTCCTCGGCAAGAACCATATCGCGAGCCGTGGCTGCCGCGTTGTAGCTGCCCGACACGCCCTCAGAGATCGGCATGCAGATGGTCTTGTCTGCCAATTTGAAGAGCTCGGCCCACTCCCCTACGCTGGGACAAGCGCTCGAAGAAGCGTTCGTCTCCGCCTGAACAGCGCAGTTGAGCTCATGAACATCGAGCGAAAGGTCATCGACGAATTCATGCTCCCCCACTCGAATTTTGAGGGGCGCAAATGCAAAGGTGGTATGGGGCGCGGTCGGTTGCCAATCGCGGAGGTTGCAGCTTGAATCGGAGATAAGTGCCCAGCTCATAGAGGGTCCTTTCTAATCGTTCCCATTCAATTATAGCCATCTTGCAGACCGATTGGGCCGCTATCTAGTATTCAAAACTAGATAGCGGACTGCACTAAAGGCAAAAGAATGGACCCCATGACTCAAAGCCACGAGGTCCATATCCGTTTGCTTTATCTGAATACTTAGTAGCGCACGAAAATGTAGTTGTTGTTCATGCCGGCGGCAACGGAGCTGATGATAACACCCGTGTTGTAGTCAGAAGCATGAATCATCTGACCACCACCGATGTAAATGCCGGTGTGGTACGAGTTGACTACAACGTCACCGGGCTGCGGATCGGACACACGCGTCCAGCCCATAAAGGTGCCCGTGGTGCCCAGGTGGCAATAGCGACCAGTAAGGCAATAGCTTACAAAACCAGAGCAGTCGAAGCTGTTCGGGCCAATTCCGCCCCAGGAATAGGCGCAACCAAGCTTGCTGTATGCACGCGAGACAACAGAACCGCCGTCGACGGACTGGCTCGGAGCAGAAGGCGTCGGAGCCGGAGCAGGCGTGGAGGGCTGCGGCGTCGGAGCAGGTGCCGGCGTAGGAGCCGGAGTGTTGCCGCCCTGGTTGTTGTTATTGCTGGTCTGGCCACCGTTGTTGGTGTTCTCGGTCGTACCGGCAGTCTCGTTGCTCACCGTGGCCTTCTCGGCGGTGCTGGCGTTGATGCCGGCCTGCAGCGCGGCGTTGGCCTCGGCCTCGGCGGCAAGCTCGGCCTGCAGCTGCGAATCCAGGGAGTTTACGACGTTCTGGGCTTCAGCCTGCTGGGCGTTAAGCTCGTCGACCTTCTTTTGCGTGGCGGCGACGTTCTTCTCCTGCTCGGCCTGCTTATCGGTGAGCTGCTGCTTAAGCTCCTTGACCTCTTGAATGGTCTGAGCTTGCTTATCGGAAACTTTGCCGTAGTAGAACAGACGGTTGAGCATATCGCTCAGGTCATCGACACCCGTCAGAACCTGAAGCAGGCTCAGACCGCCGGTTTTGTACTCGCCGGCGACATAGGTTGAGAGCTTAGCCTGACCATCGGCGATCTCCTGCTGCTTTTGCGTGATCTCGCCGGCAGTCTGATCGAGCGCCTGCGTCTGCGTGGCGAGCTCATCGTAAATCTGCTGAGTTTGGGTACCGATCTGCTCGAGCTTCGTACGAGCAGCGGCAAGGTCGGATGCGGTATCGGCGTAGGCAGGAGCCGCGAGGCCCAAGCCCAAAACACAAGCGAGGGTTGCCGTAGCAGCGCAGCGTGCCATGTTTTTGTGCGTGTTTGCTGTGCGCATGTAGCTTCCTTTCCAGTAACTAAGGGTAACGGCTAGTCCACCGTCACCAGGCTAAAGAGCTCCACATCGTCATCAGACGGCGTGAGCTTCTCGCGCGGGTTGAGAAACGCAAGCTCAAGGATACAACCGTAACCGATAAGCTTTGCGCCCATATCTCGCACCAGTTTACCTGTTGCCTCGACGGTTCCGCCCGTCGCGACCAAGTCGTCCAGAATCAACACGGTATCTTTAGAGCTGATAGCGTCGGCATGGATCTCAATGGAATCCGTTCCGTACCTGTCTCTTATACACATCTGACGCTGCCGACGACTTAATAGGTGTAG
>UQOJ01000023.1 GCA_900542635.1 uncultured Collinsella sp. | reverse complement strand
TCGCCTTAGTCTCGTGGGCTCGGAGATGTGTATAAGAGACAGCTGTACAACTGTACGTTAATTTGTCTTCGTAGTATATTGCTACCCGCAAAACTCAATACCATTGTGCTCTGAGACGCTAAAGCGCCTACGTACAATGGTTGTCGATAGTACGATTCGATTTAACGACAGGATGGATGGTCCAAGCGTGAGTCTCGGCAGCAAACTATCCAATGCAAAGGTGTCCTTTGCGATATTTAAGCGCGACATTAAGCGACTGCTTGTGAACCCCGTCGCCTTGGTGGTTACCCTTGGCGTGTGCGTTATTCCCTCGCTGTATGCCTGGTACAACATCGTGGCCAACTGGGATCCGTACGGAAACACCCAGGGTATCAAGATTGCCATCGCCAACAACGATCGGGGCACCCAAAACGACTTGGTGGGCGAGCTCAACGCGGGCGACCAGGTTGTCGATCAGCTCAAGGAGAACGATCAGCTGGGCTGGACCTTCGTCGATTCGGCGTCCGATGCCAAGGAGGGCGTCGAGAGCGGCGAGTACTATGCCGCTATCGTGATTCCCAAGAACTTCTCGGATAACCTGGTTTCGATGCTCGACGGCAACTACCATCAGCCCAAGCTCACGTACTACGTCAATGAGAAGAAGAGCGCCATTGCGCCCAAGGTTACCGATACCGGTGCAAACACCATCGAGGAGCAGATCAACTCGGAATTTGTCTCTACGGTAGGCAAGACTGTTGCCGGTATCGCCAAGGATGCCGGTGTCGATTTAAAGGACAAGGCAACCCAGACTCAGGACTCGCTGGCAAGTTCGGTGTCCGAGGCGTCCGACACCTTGGGCGAGGTGCGCGATTCGATTGGCGATATGAATGCCGCCATCGATAAGACGAGTGGCGCTATCGCCTCGGCTGATGCGGCACTTGCCGGCTTGCAAGGCCAGGCACCGTCGCTGACGCAGGCGATCTCCCAGGGCAACGACCTGCTGAGCGAAGCTCGCACCACGGCGGGCAACTCCATCACCTCGCTCTCCAAGGCGCTCTCGGAAGGCAGCCTTGCGCTCACCAAGACGTCGGCCTCTGCGAACGCTGCCATCGGCAAGCTGACGGGCGCGGTCACATCTACGACCACCCGTATCGACAACTCGCTCGAGTCTCTTCAAGCGACGATCGACCACAATAAGGCCGTTATCGGGCACTTGGAGATTCTCGCCAATGACACGTCGACAGGTTCCGAGGAAATTGACGCGCGCATTGTATCGACCATCGATTTGCTTCGAGAGCAGAATGAAAAGCTTCAGAGCATCAAGGACGGTCTGTCCGCGCAGTCGAGCGCCATGGCGAATGACGCAGCGGCTGTTTCGGGTGCCAGTGACGCTATCAATAACGCAATTCATACCGGTGCGACCAACCTTGGCCAAGCCCAGACGGACTTGGGCCAAAACGCGCTGCCGAAGGCCTCGAGCGCGCTCGACTCTTTTGCTGCCGTTTCGGGCGACCTGACCGGTATCGTCTCGGGTATGACACCTACACTTGCAAATGCGCGCGGCACGTTGGCGCAGCTTAGCGCTACGCTCGGCCAGGCCAAGACCACGCTGTCCCAGACCGATTCCTCGCTTGCCAAGGTCCAGGACAAGCTTGCAACCGCCGCCAATGACATCGCGGCGCTGCAGACCTCCGAGTCCATGGGCGAGCTGGCCGATCTGATGGGCGTCGATGTCAATGACGTGGCAGATTTCATGGCGTCTCCGGTTGAGTTGACGTCCAAGTCAATCTATCCGGTCAAGAGCTTTGGCTCGGGCATCGCTCCCTTCTACACCAATCTGGCGCTTTGGGTGGGCGGCTATGTGCTCATCGCCATTTACAAGCTCGAGGTCGACCGTGAAGGTGTTGGCAGCTTTACGGCGCGCCAAGGCTACTTTGGCCGCTGGTTGCTCATGGTGATCCTGGGCGCGTTGCAGGCCATCATCGTTACGGTAGGCGATCTGGTGATTGGCGTGCAGTGCGTCAGCCCGCTGCTGTTCGTGCTGGGCGGCATCGCCATTTCGTTCACCTACGTCAATATCATCTATGCGCTGTCCACCACGTTTAAGCATATCGGCAAGGCTATCGGCGTCATTCTCGTCATCGTGCAGATCCCGGGTTCGTCGGGCATGTACCCCATCGAGATGATGCCCGGCTTCTTCCAGTGGCTGCACCCGCTGCTGCCCTTTACCTACGGCATCAATCTGCTGCGCGAGACGGTCGGCGGCATGTATTCGTTCAACTACCTGTTTAACCTGTGCATTCTGGGCGTGTTCTTGATCGTGGCGCTCTTTATCGGCCTGCAGCTGCGTCCGCTGCTGCTCAACCTTAACCTGCTCTTTGATAAACAGCTCTCCACGACCGGTATGATGATTTGCGAGTCCAACGACCTGCCGCGCCAGCGCTACTCGCTGCGCACGGCCATGCGCGTCATGCTCGATTCCGATTCGTACCGTCGCGAACTGCTCGATCATGCGGTCGCCTTTGAACATCGCTACCCGTACTACATCAAGGGTGGTTTTGCCGCCGTGGTGGGCGTTCAGGTCCTGCTCTTTGTCCTGTCGACGGTTCTCGATATCGACAATAACGGCAAGATCATCCTGCTTGTCATTTGGATCATCTCGGTTATTGCCATCTGCGGCTGGCTTATCAATATCGAATATATCCGCGCGAGCCTCAATACCCAGATGCGCATCTCGGCGCTTTCGGATGAGGACCTGCGTCGCGAGATGCGCGAACACACGGCCGCCATTCCTGCCGCCCGCCACATGTTTGGCCTCAACGCCAGCGAGCGTGGTGCCAAGGGCGGCGATCAGTCCACGGGCCGCTTGCCGCATATAGGTTCGCATCATAAGGCTCAAGATGCCGACGGCGTTGACAACGTAAACGGAAACGACGGGGAAACTGCCCCGCTCAGCAAGCACTCCAAAGGAGGTGAGGCATAAATGAAGAACATCCTGCATCTGTTTAAGCGTGATGTCCAAAACGTGTCTCGCTCCGTGATCGGTATGGTTGTTGTGATGGGCCTCATTATCGTGCCGTGCCTGTACGCGTGGTTTAACATCGCCGGAAGCTGGGATCCGTACGGCAACACCGGCAATCTTAAGATCGCCGTGGTCAACACCGATGAGGGTTACGAGAGCGATTTGATCCCCGTCGAGGTTAACGTGGGCGAAAACGTGACCGCCACCCTACGCGGCAACGAGAGCTTCGATTGGGTTGTGCTCAACAATCGCGAAAAGGCTATCGAGGGCGTTAAGTCGGGCGCGTACTATGCTGCCGTCGTTATCCCCAAAACGTTTAGCGCTGACATGATGACGCTTTTCTCGACCGACGTGAAACACGCCGATATCGAGTTTTACGAGAACCAGAAGGCCAACGCCATTGCGCAGATCGTGACCGAGAAGGGTTCGAGCGCCGTTCAGAGCCAGGTTAACGAAACTTTTACCGAGACCATTACGAGCATCGGTCTTAAGACGGTGTCCAGCCTGCTCGATTACATGAGTACCGACCAGGTCAGCAACTTTATCGCCAACCTGTCCTCGACGCTTGGCGATTCGATTGAGGACCTGCGAGACGTTCAGGCCAGCGCAACGTCGCTTGCGGGCATTTTGAGCTCCACGTCCGATTCGCTGACGTCGGCGAGCGGTATGCTCCAGCAGACGGGTACGGTCGATGAGTCGACCAAGCAGTTGATGGAGCACGCCAAGAGCGGCATCAATGATTCCAAGGAAGCGCTCAAGGCCGCCAACGATGCCGTTGACGCGGCGATTGACGGAAGCGCGGGCTCGTTCGACAACGTGTCCGCCGAGCTCGCGAAGGCGTTCGATGCCGCGAACCAGCATGTCGACCTTACGGTGTCCCAACTCAACGATTCCGCTGCGGCTCTCAGTGCGCGCGCCAAGGATATCGATGCGATGGCCGATCAGCTCCGCAGCCTTGCCGACCAGGTGAGCAATGAGAATTTGAAGGACGGCCTCAAGTCCGCCGCGACGTCGCTGGGCAGAATCGCCGTTGAGTACCGCAACAATGCCAAGGATCTGGCGGCCACCGCGAAGTCTCTCTCCGATAGCATGGCCGAGGTCAACAACTCGCGTGCCGAGGTCGATCAGGCCATCGCCGATGCCAAGGCCGGCATCGCGGGCGCCAAATCCGATTACGATTCCACGTTCTCGGTTAAGGCCAAGGAGCTCAAGAAGACGGTTTCGGGCATCCTGGACTCGCTCGATGGCATCTCGGGCGATCTGGATAGCGCCGTAGACGGCCTGACCGACGCATCCGGTTCGCTGGCAAAGGGCCTCTCCAAGGCTGCAAAGTTGGTCAACAAGGCTTCCGATCAGCTGGGTGAGGCGTCGGACAAGATCAGCGCGTTTAAGGACGAGCTCGACGGCGCCTTGATGTCGGATGACCTCGCTACGATCAAGACGATGATCGGCAATGATCCCGAGGGTCTGGCCGTGTCGCTTTCCGGCCCTGTCGCACTCGACCGCAAGCCGGTCTATCCAATCCGCAACTACGGTTCGGCCATGGCGCCGTTCTACACGATTCTGTCGCTCTGGGTCGGCTCGATCGTACTGGCGGCCATGATGAAGGTCTCGGTTGACGATGAGCTTATCAACGAGCTCATCCCCGTGCGCCTGCACGAGATCTACCTGGGCCGCTACCTGTTCTTTGGCGGTCTGGCCCTGCTGCAGGCAACGCTCGTGTGTGCGGGCGACATCCTGTTCTTTGGCATCCAGTGCGACGACCCGCTGCAGTTTGTGCTGGCGGGCTGGGTCGCGAGTCTCGTGTTCTCCAATATCGTCTACACGCTTACGGTTTCGTTTGGCGATATCGGCAAGGCGCTCGCCGTCGTGCTGCTGGTCATGCAGGTCGGCGGTTCGGGCGGCACGTTCCCCATCGAGATGACCGGCCCCGTGTTCCAGGCGATCTATCCGTTCCTGCCGTTCACCCACGGCATCAACGCCATGCATGCCGCCATGGCCGGTGCGTACCACATGGAGTACTGGATTGAGCTAGGCATTCTGGCGAGCTATCTGATTCCGTCGCTGGCACTGGGCGTCGTCTTCCGCCGCCCGGTCATCAAAGCCAACGACTGGATCATCGAAAAACTGGAGTCAACCAAATTGATTTAGTTCAGCAACGTAAACGCCGTCGGAACATCGAGATCTTCCAACCCGATGCTTTAGCGTAGTGAATTGCACGGGCTGCTTGGTTGTTGCTACAGTAGCGGGGCGTGCCGGGGGTCCGGTGCGCCCTGCTTTTATTTGACCATGAGGCGGCACGCAGCCATGCGCGTGCGGACACCACGCCCAGATTGAGCGCGAGGATGCCCTATGGCCCAGCATGCCACTGACAATATCGAAATGATGCCCGATAGCCCTGTTGCTCGCGAGGACCTGGGCGCGGGCGGCACCTCCCGCGGCGCCGGCGCTCGCTCGCCGCTGTTCTGGAAAGTCCTGCTGCTTTCGGTGGCAGTCGTCTGGGGCTACTCCTTTACGACCATGAAGGACGCGCTCGACACCATTCCGGTGTTCGAACTGCTCTACGTGCGCTTTCTGCCTGCGGCGTTGGTCATGTTTTTCATCTTCCACAAGCGCATCATCGCGCACCTCAACGCCCGCAACCTTATCGTCGGACTTGGCATGGGCGCACTTATGTGGGCCGCCTACGCCCTGCAGACAGTCGGTCTGGCGCACACCACGGCGGGCAAGAATGCTTTTTTGACGGGCACGTATTGCATCGTTGTGCCGTTCGCGAGCTATTTTCTGAGCGGCGAAAAACTCACCCGCTATAACCTGGGCGCGGCGCTGCTGTGCTTGGCGGGCATTGGCTTGGTGGCGCTCGATAGCGTTGAATTCAACATCGGTGATGTCATTACGCTGGCGGGTGCGGTCTTTTTCGCCATCCAGATGGCGGTGACTGCCAAGTACGGTCGCAAAATGGACATCAACGTCATCACGTTTTGGATGTTTGTGGGCAACGGCGTGCTGAGCCTGGCAACGTCGCTGCTATTCGAGACCCAAGCGCCTCTGTCCGTGTGGACGCCGAGCTTTATCAGCGCGATGGCGTTTCTCTCGGTTGGTTGCACATGCGCGGCTCTGCTCATCCAAAACGTCGGCCTGGCGCATGTCTCGGCCTCGACGGGCTCACTGCTCCTTTCGATGGAGTCGCCTTCGGGCGTGCTGTTCTCGGTGCTGCTGATGGGGGAGGCGCTCACCTCGCGCCTGCTCGCCGGCTTCGCGCTCATCTTTCTTTCGATTATCTTGAGCGAGACGCATTTCGATTTCTTGCGCCGAAAATCTCGCCCGCAATTGTAAACAACTTGTTGCGCCGCCCTCTCAGGGCGGCATTTTTTATGTCATGCCCTTACAGTTGTGCCTTGCACTTTACGCTATCAAAGTGCGTGCTGCAAAAACGTTACTGGAGGGCATCTATGGCACCAGCTCTGTCCGATTTTCAACCGCAACCAGCGCCTCAGGCTACCACAGCGGCGCAGACCGCTATCGGTGACGGTCTTGTCGCAGAAGCTCAGGCTTTTGCAGACGAGCTCGCTGCGTGGCGACACGATCTACACCAGATGCCTGAGCTCGGTAACAATCTTCCGCAGACGTCTGCCTATATCCAGGCGCGTCTGGACGAGATGGACATCCCCCATACCACGCTCGTCGACGGTTCCTGCGTCGTTGGCCTGATCGGTGCCGGTGCGGCCGCGGCCGCTCAGGGCAATGGCACGTGCAAGGACGAGCAGGCCGGAACGGTCGTCATGCTCCGAGGCGATATGGATGCCCTGCCCGTTGTCGAGGAATCCGGCGAGCCCTTTGCATCCACCAATGGCTGCATGCATGCTTGCGGTCACGATATGCACGCGACGGCGCTGCTTGGTGCGGCGCGCCTGCTCAAGGCCCGCGAGGCCGAGCTCGTCGACGCCAATGCCACCGTCAAACTGCTGTTCCAGCCGGGCGAGGAGACCTTCGAGGGCGCCCGCGCCGCCATCGCCGACGGCTTGCTCGAGAACCCGCGCCCTCAGGCGGCCTTTGCCATGCATGTCAACAGCCAGTCGCCGCTTGGCCTGGTGCTCTACGGCAGTCCAGCGCTTTCGGGCGTGTACGGTTTCCGCATCACGCTCCAGGGCAAGGGCGGCCATGGCTCGAGCCCCGAGATCTGCATCGACCCCATCACGGCCGGCGTCCATGTGCACCTGGCGCTCCAGGAGCTTATCGCCCGCGAGGTGCCGGCGGCCAAGGAAGTCGCACTTACCGTTGGTAAGTTTGCTGGCGGCTTGGCGGCCAACGTCATCCCCGACACCTGCGTGCTCGAGGGAACGCTGCGCGGCTTTGATGTTGAGCTCATGGAGCACCTCAAGACCCGCATCGCGGAGGTCGTTAACGGCGTTGCCACAACATATCGTACGCCGGCGACCATCGAGACGCTTTCGGATGTTCCGCCGCTTGTACTCGACAGCGATATGACTCAGGCGTCGCTTGGCTACGTGGGCGCAGTGCTGCCCAAGGCGGCTTTCTTGCCGCTTTTCCATGCCATGGCGAGTGAGGACTTCGCGCTTATCTCGAGCAAGATTCCGAGTGCGTACTTTACCGTGGGCGCGGCTGTGACCGATACGGACGAACACTTTGCCCAGCACCATCCCAAGGCACGTTTTAACGATGCCGAGCTGCCGCTCGGTGCCGCGGCCTATACCGCCGTCGCTTTGGGCTATATCGCCGACCACCGGTAGCACCCAACCTTGCCTTTCAAGCCTGCGGGCATGGCCGTAAGGCCTATGCCCTTGTCTTTCAAGGCAATCTTGGGCACTACCGGCGCCCGGCGCAGGCTATTCGTTTGTCTAAAAGGAGCAGTATGCCCCAGCAGCGTAAGTTCTTCCCCGGCTGGCTCGTGGTGGCCTCCGGCTTCGTGATCATGGCCACGTGTTACACGATTTTTGTCAATTGCATGAGCCTGTTCCAGCCGCTGATCGTCAGCGACCTGGGTATTTCCCTTGCGCAGTACAACGTCTCCAATGCCATCTCCACCGTGGTGAGTGTCGTGGGTTCGCTCGTTATCGGTCATGTTGCCGATAAGGTGAGTGGCCGCGTATTGGGCTCGCTTACCGTTATCGCTACCTCGGCGGTGCTTGCTGGCATGAGCTTTGTCGGTGAGCTGTGGCAGGTCTACGTGCTCTTTGCCGTTTCGGGCTGCTTCGCTGTGGCCTCGACCCGTCTGCTCATTAGCCTTGTGACCGCCAACTGGTTTACCGCTAAACGCGGCCTTGCCATTTCCATCGCACTTTCGGGCTCGGGCTTTGGCGGAGCCATTCTCTCGCCGATCGTGAGCTCTCTTATCGTGAGTGTGGGCTGGCGCTCTGCGTTCCTGGTACTCGCTGCCGTCTGCATGGTGGCGGCACTGCCCATCACGGCTTACTCCTTCCGCACCAAGCCTTCCGAGATCGGCCTGAAGCCGCTCGGCGAGAACCCGGGCGATCCGTCCGTCTCGACGGCTGGCGACAAGGACGAGCACACGGCGCCCGAGGTTAGCGTCGGCTGGTCTCGTATCAAGAAGAGCCCGGCGTTTTGGCTGCTCGTCGTCGCCTTCCTCTTTATGGGTCTCGTTAACGGCGCCATCTTGCCCAACCAGGTCACCAACATGACGAGTGTTACCGTCAACGGCGCCAAGATCGTCACGGGCGGCCACGATCCCATGTGGGCCGGTACGGTGCTTTCGGCCTATATGGTCACCGTCGTTATCGCCAAGATTTCGCTCGGCGCCATCTACGATCGCTTTGGCCTGCGCTTTGGCAACGTGCTGGGATCCGTTGCGTGTATTGTCGCCTGTGTGGCGCTGTGCTTCCCCGCGACCGATCTTGGTCCCATCGTGGCTGCCGTGAGCTTTGGTGTCGGAACGTGCATGGGCACTATCACGCCTACCATTGCCGCGTCCAAGCAGTTTGGCATGGCCGACCTCGGTAAGGTCACGGGCACCATTACCTCGCTCGAGATGGTCGGCGGCACCGTGGGCGCCATCGTCTCGGGCGTGCTGTTCGATGCCACGGGCTCCTTTGCGAGCACCTGGATTGTGTGCCTGGCGCGCTCCGTGGTCATGCTCGTGTTCCTGCTGGCATCCGAGCCCATCGCCGCCAAGCTGCGCACGAGCGTGGCGGGGGAGTAGACGCCCGTCGCTCTTTTCTGTTCGCCCCGTTCTGTCCGTGGCCGCCCTGGAAGCCGAATGGATGCTCGTACCATCATTCGGTTTCCAAGGCGGCCACGGGCCTACGAAATGATCCGTTTTCCTCCGTCCTCAACAGATCACGTGATTCGAAAGAGACGGAGGAAAACGGATCCCAAACAGCGGCGGTGCGTCTGGCCGAACGAGCCCCCATACCCTCGTTCGGTCAGACGCGCCGCCGCGTTTTGTTTTTGTGCCGTATAATGACCACTACCTATGACGCGATACAAAAGAAAGGTGTTTGCCCATGCAGGCACAGAAGGCGGGGGGAACCCGCGACCTTATCGGCGCCGAGATGCGCGCTTGGCAAAAGATGCAGCAGATTGCGGCCGGCGTATTCGAGCCGTTTGGCTTTAAGCCTATCGAGACGCCCGCGATCGAGCAGGTGGACGTCTTTGTCCACGGCATCGGCCAGTCGACCGACGTCGTGCGCAAGGAGATGTTCCGCGTCTTTAGCGGCGCCAACCTGGAGCGCGTCTTTACTGAGGGCACCGACACCAAGCTCAAGCCCAAGCAGCGCCTGGCGCTTCGTCCCGAGGGCACGGCCGGTGTGGTGCGCGCCGTCGTGGAGAACAACCTGGTGCCCCAGGGCTCCACGCCGTTTAAGGCTTACTACGCCGAGGCCATGTTCCGCGGCGAGCGTCCCCAGAAGGGCCGCCTGCGCCAGTTCCATCAGGTGGGCATCGAGTGGCTCGGCGCTCCCGATCCGGCGGCAGACGCCGAGTGCATCATCATGCTCATGGAGTTCTACAAGCGCTTGGGCTTCGATCTTTCCAAGCTCCGTCTGCTCATCAACTCGATGGGTGACGCCCAGTGCCGTCCGGCTTATCGCGAGCAGGTTAAGCAGTTCATCCTCGATCACGCCGACGAGATGTGCGATGAGTGCCGCGAGCGCGCCGAGCTCAACCCGCTGCGTGCCTTCGACTGCAAGAACGACCACTGCCGCGAGATCATGGCCGAGGCTCCGCTGATGGGTGACAACCTGTGCGATGAGTGCCGCGAGCACTACGAGCAGGTCAAGCGCTATCTGGATGCCGCCGGTATCGAGTATGTCGAGGATCCCACCTTGGTGCGCGGCCTGGACTACTACACCCGTACTGTCTTTGAGGTCGAGGCCCCTGGCGCCGGCGTCGGCTCCATCGGCGGCGGCGGCCGCTACGATGGCCTGGTCGAGCTCGAGGGTGGCAAGCCCACGGCGGGCGTCGGCTTTGCTGTCGGTTTTGAGCGCGCCCTGCTGGCCCTGCAGGCCTTTGGCAGCGATTTGGGTGCCGATGAGGCCCCGTGCGTCTATGTCGCCAACGCCGGCAAGGAGCTGCGTCAGAACGTCTTTGCCATTACGCAGGAGCTTCGCGCCGCAGGTATCGTGACCGAGGCCGACTATCAGGGTCGTTCGCTCAAGGCCCAGTTTAAGCAAGCCGATAAGGTAGGCGCCAAGCTCATCTTGGTCCTGGGTGGCGACGAGCTTGCCGCCGGCAAGGTCAAAGTGCGCGACATGCAGAGCCATGACGAGGTGCTCGCCGATCTGGACAACGTCGTCGAGGCGGTTCGCGAGCGCCTGTAGCGCATCTTTTTGAGCTTCGGGCCTGCTAACGTGCCCTGCTCATGGAGAGCGATTGTTACGGGGGTGTTTCGCTTTTATGCGGAATGCCCCCGTTTACGTATGCCGCCCACCGAGAAATACGACCATTTAGGGCAAAAACCTTTGCAATGCAGAAAATACTTTTGTGTGGTAAAGCGCAATCAGTGTCGAAAGTATTTCTCAAGCGCCTATAATGAATACCGCATGTTACGTGCATAGAAGGAGGAATGGGAGGAAACGTGGCTGAGAACCTAAGCAACCAGTCTGTACCCGAAGCCGCGGCGCGCGTCGCTGCCGTGGTCAACCGCCTCGTTAACCGAATCGGCTCGAATGCCGAGTCCAGGGAGCGTCTCGCCGAGATCGAGATCCCCGAGGAGCTGCGCGACAATCTGGCGCTGTTCTTGCGCCTGGAGCGCCGTGTGCTTAGCGAGTATGATCCCGAGATCGCGGACCTGTTCGACAAGATTTTGACAGCCGAGATTGTGGTCAATGCCGGCAACCCCGGTACCTGCGCTGCCGACGAAGCCGTCGACGAGCAGGGCGTGCCCACCGCCGACGAGCCCACTGCCGTGGCATTTCGTGAGGTCGTCGATTTGATCGACAGCCTGCCGCTCGATAAGCAGCAGGTCATCGTTCGCGCCTTTACGAGCTTTTTCCATCTGGCAAACCTGTCGGAGGAGAACTACCGTGTGGCGCAGCTGCGCGAGCGCGAGGCCGGTGCGTCGACCGATACCGAGGTCGATCCTGCCAACGAGCTTACCGTTGCCTATCACCAGCTGGTGAATGAGCTGGGTGTCGAGGGTGCCAACGAGCTGCTCGACAAGCTCGAGTTCCACCCTGTCTTTACCGCACATCCCACCGAGGCCCGTCGTAAGGCCGTCGAGGGCAAGATCCGCCGTATCTCCAACCTGCTGGAGGAGCGTCCGCGTCTGGGCGGCTCCGACCTGGTGGAGAACGAGCGCCATATGCTGCAGGAGATCGACGCCCTGGTGCGTACGAGTCCCATCGCGCTCAAGAAGCCCACGCCGGTCGAGGAAGCCGATACCATCATCGACATCTTCGATAACACGCTGTTCGACGTTATCCCCGTTATCTATCGTCGTTTTGACGATTGGGTGCTGGGCGACAAGGCCGGTACTGTGCCGCCGCTGTGCCCGGCGTTCTTCCATCCCGGCAGCTGGATCGGTTCCGACCGCGACGGTAACCCCAACGTCACCGCCAAGGTGAGCCGTGAGGTCGCCGCCAAGTACTTTACGCACATGGTGCTCAAGCTCGAGGACAAGTGCCGCCACATCGGCCGCAACCTCACGCTCGAGGCTACCTACAGCAAGCCGTCGGCCGAGCTCATTAACCTGTGGAACCATCAGGTCGAGATGAGCCCTCGTTACACGGCCCGCGCCGAGCTGATCTCCGAGCACGAGCCGCATCGCGCCGTCATGCTCGTCATGGCCGACCGCCTGAACGCCACCGTCCGTCGTATCACCGACACCATGTACCACAGCGCCGACGAGTTCCTGGATGACCTGCGCGTCGTCCAGCGTTCGCTGGCCGCCTGCGGTGCCGTCCGTGCTGCCTACGGCCCGGTCCAAACCATCATCTGGCAGGTCGAGTCCTTCGGCTTCCATATGGTCGAGATGGAGTTCCGTCAGCACTCCGTGGTGCATGCCCGCGCCCTTAAGGATATCCACGAGAACGGTATCCATGGCGACCTGCAGCCCATGACGCGCGAGGTCATCGATACCTTCCGCGCTATCGGCTCCATCCAAAAGCGCTACGGCAAGAAGATGGCGCACCGCTACATCATCTCGTTTACCAAGAGCGCTCAGCATGTGGCCGACGTCTTTGAGCTGGCGCACCTGTCCTTTGCACACGAGGAGGATGTCCCCGAGCTCGACGTGATCCCGTTGTTCGAGCAGCTCGAGGACCTCGAGGGCTGCGTCGACGTGCTCGATCAGATGCTTACGCTGCCCGTGGTGCAAAAGCGCCTTGCCCAGACCAACCGCCGCATGGAGGTCATGCTGGGCTATTCCGACTCTTCCAAGGATGCCGGTCCTACCACGGCCATGCTCGCGCTGCACTCCGCGCAGGAGCGCATCGCCAAGTGGGCAGAGAAGAACGATATCGACCTGGTGCTCATGCACGGTCGCGGCGGTGCCGTGGGCCGTGGCGGCGGCCCGGCCAACAAGGCCGTGCTGGCGCAGCCCAAGGGTTCGGTCAACTGCTTCTTTAAGCTTACCGAGCAGGGCGAAGTCATCTTTGCCCGTTACGGCAACCGCACGCTGGCTCAGCGCCATGTTGAGTCCGTTGCCGCTGCAACGCTTTTGCAGTCTGCCCCGAGTGTCGAGAAGACCAACACCGAGACCACGCAGAAGTTCTGGGATATGGCCGAGAAGCTCAACGCCGCAAGCCACGAGCGCTATCTGGACCTGCTGAACACCGAGGACTTTACACCGTGGTTCTCGACCGTGACGCCGTTGACCGAGGTCGGTCTGCTGCCGATCGGCTCGCGTCCCGCCAAGCGCGGCCTGGGCGCCAAGTCGCTCGACGACCTGCGTACCATTCCGTGGATCTTCAGCTGGAGCCAGGCGCGCATTAACCTGGCCGCTTGGTACGGCCTGGGCACCGCGTGCGAGCAGTTTGGCGATCTGGACCAGCTCAAGGCTGCCTACCAGGAGTGGCCGTTCTTCCGCACGTTCATTGACAACATCGAGATGTCGATCGCCAAGACCGACCAGCGCATCGCCAAGATGTATCTGCACCTGGGCGATCGCCAGGATCTGTCCGAGAAGGTCTTCACCGAGATGCAGCTCACCCGTAAGTGGGTCCTTGCTATCGTCGGTGATGAATGGCCGCTGCAGCGTCGTCGCGTGCTCGGCTGCGCCGTTCGCGTGCGTAACCCCTATGTCGACGCCCTGTCCATCGCCCAGGTCCGCGCCCTTCGCGAGGTGCGTATGAACCAGGACGAGATGGCCGAGGAGAAGAAGGCCGAGTACATGAGCCTGATTCTTTCGACTGTGACCGGCGTCTCGGCAGGTTTGCAGAACACGGGGTAATCGATAGCCCTGTAGTCGTCCGGGTCCGCCATTAGTTTACTTTTAGGCACGTCCTCGGACATGCAAGAAGCCCTCGCTGCGCACTTCGTGCGGCGAGGGCTTCTTGCGTCCTGCGGAGTGTGCCTAAAAGTAAACTAATGGCGGACCCTGCGATGTCCGGTCTTCGGCGGATTACTGGCTGGGGGAATAATGGCGCGCTTCGCGCGTTTGAAAAGGACTTCGTGCTGCGGAATGCATTCAGAGGGAGACCCATCGGGTCCCTTCGTCCTCGGTCTTCTGGGATTAAAGCTGAGGAGAAGAATGGCGCGCTTCTCGCCTTACGACTGTAGCGGCCGCGGTCCCGTTTGGGATCGCGGCTGTTCTGTTGTGGGTCAAATATGAACGTTGTGTTAATGAGTCGGTGGACGGTGGAGTTTTTCGGTGAGCGGCGTATCCTTCCAACGGTTTATCTAGTGTGTCAGTTGAAAGGAAGAGGGCGCTCGTCATTGTTTGAATGTGAACTGCCGTTTGACCACAAGACGTTGCATCTGGAGCTCGAGGATAAGAACTTCGCGGGTGTGATGGAGGGTCATCAAAACGAGTTTAAGACCACGAAATCACAGGAAGAGTTGGTAGAGGAGTCGCTTGCCAACCCTTATGGCTCGCCTTTACTCGAGGAGCTTTGCGCTGGCAAGAAGGATATCGTCATCATTAGCTCCGACCATACGCGTCCCGTTCCCTCGCGTGTGACGATGCCTATTCTGCTGCATCACATCCATTCCGCTGCGCCCGAGGCTCGTGTGCGTATTCTGGTTGCTACGGGTATGCATCGTCCGTCGACGCACGAGGAGCTCGTCAACAAGTATGGCGAGGAGATCGTTGCCAACGAGGAAATCGTTATGCACGTCGCGACTGACGACAGCATGATGGAAAAGATCGGCACCCTGCCTTCTGGTGGCGAGTGCATCATCAATAAGATTGCCGTCGATTGCGATCTGCTGCTTGCCGAGGGCTTTATTGAGCCGCACTTCTTTGCTGGTTTCTCCGGCAGCCGCAAGTCCGTCCTGCCCGGCATCGCCAGCTACAAGACCATCATGTACAACCACAACGGCCAGTTTGTGAACGATTCTCATTCGCGCGCCGGCAACCTGTGCCACAACCACGTGAGCGAGGACATGTTTGCCGCTGCCGAGATGGCTCACCTTGCCTTTGTGCTGAACGTGGTGCTCAACGGCAAGCATGAGGTCATCGGCTCCTTCGCCGGTGACATCCACAAGGCACACGAGGCTGGCTGCGAGTTCGTGAAGAGCCTTGCCGGCGTTGAGCCCGTCGAGTGCGAGATCGCCATCACCACAAACGGCGGCTACCCGCTCGATCAGAACATCTACCAAGCTGTGAAGGGCATGTGCTCTGCCGAGGCCACGCTTCCCGAGGGCGGCGTGATCATCGATGTCGCCGGTTGTGCCGACGGTCACGGTGGCGAGGGCTTTTATCACAACATCGCCGACAACGATCCGGCAGAGTTTGAGCGCGCCTGCATCGACCGTCCTAAGGACGAGACCCTGCCCGACCAGTGGACGAGCCAGATTTTCGCCCGCATCCTGGCGCATCACCCTGTGATCATGGTCACCGACCTGTGCGATCACCAGATGATTAAGGATATGCACATGACGCCGGTCAACACCCTCGAGGAGGCGCTCAAGCTCGCCTTTGAGATGAAGGGTGCCGATGCCAAGGTGGCCGTCATTCCCGATGGCCTGGGCGTTGTCGTCGCACAGCACTAGTGCGCGGCCTAAACGAATCGTTTATAACCGACAAGAAAGATAAGGTTTTATGCTTACCAAACTCCTCTGCGAATTCGGCGCAACGGCCCTCATGATCATCTTTGGCGTGGGCGTGCACTGCGATACCGTGCTCAAGGGCACCAAGTATCAGGGCTCCGGCCACATGTTTGCCATCACCACTTGGTCTTTTGGCATTTCGGTCTGCCTGTTTGTCTTTGGCGGCGCCGTGTGCATGAACCCGGCTATGGTGCTTGCCCAGTGCATCGTAGGCCTGGTGCCGTGGAGCAGCTGCATCCCCTTCATGATTGCCGATATGCTCGGCGGCTTTGTGGGCGCCGTAATCGCTTGGTTGATGTATGCCGATGAGTTCAAGGCTTCCGAGGGCGTCGTCGACCCCATTGCCCAGCGCAACATCTTCTCGACCAACCCCACCACCGAGGGCACGAACTATACCCGTAACTTCTTCTGCGAGGCTATCTGCACCTTTGTGTTCATCAGCGCCATCCTTGCTGCCGCTAGCCGCGCCGGCGAGAACGTTCTGATGCTTGCTATCTGCGTCGGTCTGATCGTTTGGGCCGTTGGCATGGGCATGGGCGGCATCACCGGCTTCGCCATGAACCAGGCTCGTGACCTTGGTCCTCGCATGGCCTATCAGGTGCTGCCGATCAAGAACAAGGCTGACAACAACTGGAAGTACGGCCTGCTTGTTCCTGGCATCGCTCCGTTTATCGGTGCCGCTCTGGCCGCGCTGTTTGTGCACGGTTTCTTGGGCATGTTCTAGTCCAAAACAATTGATATAACGCCCGGGTCCGGCATAGGTTAACTTTCCGCCGCGTCCTCGGACATGCAAGAAGCTCCCGCTGCGCACTTCGTGCGGTGGGAGCTTCTTGCGTCCTGCGGAGTGCGGCGGAAAGTTAACCTATGCCGGACCCTGCGGGAATCCAGTTGCGTTCGAACAAGCAACCAACATATATATCTGAATTTGGATGTGGTGGGCACTTTGTTGTTGGGCGCTTTCAGGTGCGAGTGACACTTTGGGATGCGTGGCGGCCTGGGGTGGGGCGGTGCCTTGGGATGAGAGGCTTACTTACTTAGTTGAAGAGGGGCTTTATGGCTGATAGGTAGTCTTTGGCTACGTCCTCTTTTGGGGCTTGGAAGTTGTGCCAGGCCCACCATTGGACCATTCCTACGAAGCTTGAGGCTATGTGGTGTAGTAGGAAGCTTCGGTCCATGGTGGCGGCGGGGCCGTTTGGGTCGGTAGGGACGGTTTCGGCTGCTCGGGCCATGATGGTCTTGCGGAGGCTGTCGGCGAAGATGCGTGAGCCGGCGCCGGCTACGAGGGCTCGGACGCCCTGGCGGCGCTCCCAGAGGTTGTTGAGGATATGCTCGACCTGTACGAGTGGGTCGTCGAGTGGTGTGCCATCGTCGTCGAGAGCGTGGGTGCAGATGTCGCTCACGAGCTTGGCGAGCAGGTCATCTTTGCTCTTGAAGAGGCCGTAGAACGTCGCGCGACCTACGTGGGCGCGAGCAATGATGTCGCCGACGGTGATCTTGCTGTAGTCTTCCTCGCGCAGGAGCTCGGAGAATGCTGCGACGATGGCGGCGCGGCTTTTTTCCTTGCGGGCATCCATGGCTATGCGTCCGCGTGAACGAGCAGACAGCGGAGCGTGCCGGAGCAACCCTCGTAGGGGCGCTTGCCGGCGCCGTAGCCGACGGCTTCGATGCGGTAGCGTGAGGGCAGGTGCTCGGACGTGCGCAGCGCGGTGACGATGGCGGCGCCCGTGGGCGTCACGAGTTCGCCGGCGACCGGTGCAGGCGTGAGGGCGATATTGCCCGCCTGGCACAGGTTAACGACGGCGGGCACCGGGATGGGCATAAGGCCGTGGGCGCAGCGAATGGTTCCGTGGCCCTCAGAGAGCGACTCGACCACGATGTCCTCAATACCCAGGTCGTCGAGGCAGATGGCGACAGAGCAGACGTCGACGATGGAGTCGACGGCGCCCACCTCGTGAAACAGGACGGTGTCGGGCGTTTTGCCGTGAGCCTTGGCCTCGGCAGCAGCGAGTACGGAAAAAATGGCGAGGGCACGACGCTTGGCGCCATCGCTTAGCTGTGAGCCGTCGATGATGGCGGTGACGTCTGCCAAAGAGCGGTGGTGATGGTGGTGGGCGTGATGATGACCCTCGTGGCCATGGGCGTGGCCCTCATGGTCATGCTCGCGGCAGTGCTCGTGCTCGCCATGATCATGATGGTGGTGCTCGTGCTCGTGCGTGTGCTCGGCAGCTGCTTCGTTGCCGTAGAGCCAGGCCATGTCGTGGTCGTGGTTCTCGAGCCCCTCTGCCAACTGAACGTCAAAGTCGCAGGCGTCGATGCCATGCTTGTTTACGCGCGTTACAGCGATCGAAAAGCCGTCGACCGGCAGCGTGGCGAGCTGTTCGCGCAGGTGCTCCTCGCTGGCGCCCAGGTCGAGCAGGGCCGCGACGGTCATATCGCCGCTGATGCCCGAAGTGCCGTCGATGATAAGCGTGTGCTGATGGTTGGACATGGAATGCTCCTTAACGGGCGCAGGATGTGCCGGCGCTCAGATGATTGATAAGACTTGCCTGGTAGGCGGCACCAAAGCCGTTATCGATATTGACGACCGATACGCCGCTGGCGCAGGAGTTGAGCATGGCGAGCAGCGCGGCTACGCCTCCAAAATTTGCGCCGTAGCCCACGCTGGTGGGAACGGCGATGACCGGACAGCTCACCAGACCGCCGATAACGCTCGCCAGGGCGCCCTCCATGCCGGCGATGGCGATGACCACCTGCGCCTGGGCAAGTTCCTCGGCATGCGCGAGCAGGCGGTGCAGGCCTGCGACACCTACGTCGTAGAGGCGGTCGACCTCGTTGCCATAGAATTCGGCCGTCAACGCGGCTTCCTCGGCGACGGGCAGGTCGCTCGTACCGGCGCAGGCGACAACGATGCGTCCGTTGCCGGTAGGGGAGGGCTTGCCGCCCACGAGGGCGAGCTGTGCGTCTGGGACATATCCCAGGTCGATGCCGTTGCCGAGGAGCTTCGAGGCGCGGGCTGCCTTTTCGGCGTCCAGGCGCGTGACCAGGATGCGCACCTGGCCGGCATTGAGTAATGCTTTGATAATGGCGGCAATCTGCTCGGCGGTTTTACCGGCGCCGTAGACAACCTCGCCGGCTCCCTGGCGCACCCCGCGCGAAAGATCGAGCTGCGCAAAACCCAGATCGGCGGTTGGCGCCGTCTGGAGGCGCGTGAGGGCGACTGCCGGGGTGACTACTCCGTCGGCAACATCGCTCAGCAATTGCTCAAGATCTCGCTTATCCATATATGTTCCCTTCGACGGCGCAAAGTCTAGCACTCAAAGGGTATGTTTCCGAACACTAAGACAAAATTGTTCGGAAACTATAGGACAGACTGATTCTCTTGTTAGAAGGATCGACTAGTCGCGCAGGATGATGTCCATGGCGAGCATCAGGTTGCGCTCATCGATGGCAAACGGGGCGGCTTCGCGCGTCTTGGGCTTGGCGCAAAACGCGATGCCCGTGCCCGCGGCCTGAATCATGGGGATGTCGTTGGCGCCGTCACCGATCGCGACGGTGTGGGCCATGTCGACACCGCACTCAACCGCCCAATCCAGCAGCTGGATGAGCTTGGACTCCTTGGTCACAATGTCTGCCGCCAGCTTGCCGGTGAGCTTGCCGTCCACGACTTCCAGACGGTTGGCCAGGCAAAAATCGATGCCCGCGGCGGCCACGATCTTGTCAGCGACCTCGTGAAAGCCGCCGCTTACCACGCCGACCTTCCAGCCTTTGCTGTGCGCCGAGCGCACAAGCTCCAGCGCGCCGGGGGTAAACGTCACGCGCTCAAAGGTGCGCTCGAACACACTCTCGTCCAAGCCGGCAAGCAGCCCCACGCGCTCCTCGAGCGCCTGCTTAAAGTCCAGCTCGCCGCGCATAGCGCGCTCGGTGATTTGCGCAACTTGCTCGCCCACGCCGGCCTCCTCGCCCAACAGGTCGATGACCTCCTGGTTGATGAGCGTGGAGTCGATATCCATAACAATGAGGCGTGCAGTCATGACGGGCCTTTCCAAGTGCTGTTTTATTGGGGCATATTGTCGCACGTGAATAGCGCGGGCGGGTGCCGCGGTGCGTCAATTGTTTCGTCTCCGTCAAGTCTTTGGGCAAGAGCTACTTTTTCGTGGTACATCGACGCGGGTGCGATAAGATAGAACGCCATGTCCGGCTGCGCGGTTTACGCAGGCTGGGCAAATCTGTACGACGCCGCCCGGAACGACACGGGGCGGCACAGATCCATAAAGGAGGATCACTGGTATGAGCCAGACCCGTCCCATCGATGAGCATTCCATGCACACCCGTACCTGCGGCGAGCTTCGCTTCGAGAACGTGGGCGAAGAGGTCACCCTCACCGGTTGGGTGAGCCGTCGCCGCGACCACGGCGGCCTTATCTTCTGCGACCTTCGCGACCGCGAGGGCATCACGCAGCTCACCTTCGACCCCGAGCACTCCGATGGCGATGCCTTTAAGATCGCCGAGACCATGCGTCCCGAGTGGCCCATCAAGATCCACGGCGTCGTGCGCGCCCGTGGCGAGGAGACCACCAACACCAAGCTCGCGACCGGCGAGATCGAGGTCCTGACCGACCACGCCGAGGTGCTCAACACGTCCGTCACCCCGCCGTTCCAGATCGAGGACGGCATCGAGACGAGCGAGGACACCCGCCTGCGCTATCGCTATCTGGACCTCCGTCGTCCCGAGATGATGGCCAACCTCAAGCTGCGCTCCGACTTTACCTTTGCCATTCGCGAGGCGCTGCACAACCGTGAGTTCATGGAGGTCGAGACGCCCTCCCTGTTCAAGTCCACGCCCGAGGGCGCTCGCGACTTCATCGTTCCCAGCCGTATTCAGCCGGGTAACTTCTACGCCCTGCCGCAGTCCCCGCAGCTCCTGAAGCAGCTGCTCATGGTCGGTGGCGTCGAGCGCTACTACCAGGTTGCCAAGTGCTTCCGCGACGAGGACCTGCGTGCCGACCGTCAGCCCGAGTTTACCCAGGTCGATATCGAGATGTCCTTCGTGGACCAGAACGATGTCATGAGCGCGCTCGAGGAGGTTCTTGCCGATGCTTTCGGCCGCATGGGTGTCGAGATGCCCACGCCGCTGCGTCGCATGAACTACTGGGATGCCATGGACACCTATGGCTCCGATAAGCCCGATACCCGCTATGGCATGCACCTGGTCGACCTGACCGACATCTTTGCCAACTCCAAGTTCAAGGTCTTTGCGACTGCCGCAAACGAGGAGGGCTCTGTCGTCAAGGCCATCAACGCCAAGGGCGCCGGCGCCTGGGCACGTGCCAAGATCGATAAGCTTGCCGGCGTGGCCTCCACGTTTGGCGCCAAGGGCCTGGCTTGGATCGCCTTCCGTGAGGACGGCTCCATCAACAGCCCCATCGTCAAGTTCTTCTCGGACGAGGAGATGGCGGCTCTGCGCGAGCGCATGGACGTCGAGCCCGGCGACCTTGTGATGTTCGCCGCCGGCCCGCGCCTGCTCTCCGACGAGATCCTGGGCGGCATGCGTTCCCACATGGCCAATGCGCTCGAGATCAAGCGCGAGGGTCACGACTTCCTGTGGGTCGTCAACTTCCCGCTGTTCCATTGGGACGAGGATCGCAAGGCCTATGCTGCCGAGCATCAGCCCTTTACCCTGCCGACCGAGACCGACATCGCCAAGATCGAGGCCGATCCGCTGGCAGCCGGTTCGTGCACCTACGACTTTGTCATGGACGGCTTTGAGGCCGGCGGCGGCGGTATGCGTATCCACAACGCCGAGATGCAGATGTCCATGCTCAAGCTCCTGGGCTTTACCGAGGAGCGCGCCGAGTCTCAGTTTGGCTTCCTCATGGAGGCCCTCAAGTTTGGTGCGCCCCCGATGGGCGGTTTCGCTCTGGGTCTGGACCGCGTGTGCATGCTGCTCACCGGTTCCGACTCCATCCGCGACGTCATGGCGTTCCCCAAGACGGCCAGTGGCTCCGACCTTATGTCGGGTGCTCCGAGTGCCGTTTCCGGCGCCCAGCTCAAGGACGTCAGCCTGCGCCTGATGTAGGCAAGCGGCTACATATTGCCCGTAACGAGGGAAGGACGCGTGCCTTCCCTCGTTTTTTATGCGCCGAGGTTGAGAGGGCTTGGGATGACCGGGCGTCGCGGAAAGCGCGACCCAGAATTCGGCAAAATAATGGGGCACAGTTTCCGGTTGAGCTGTCTAACGGAAACTGTGCCCCAGAATGAGCACTCAAAACGGGGCAGGCTTTCCGTAACAACTGTCTGGCGGAAAGCCTGCCCCAATTTCTTATAGCGAGTCTCTCTGGATCAGCTGCATGTGCATCACGGAGGTGGTGGGCTCGGCACCCTTGATCATGTCGAGCGCAATGTTGGCGGCCATGTGGCCTTCTTCGCGCAGGGGCTGGCGGACGGTCGTGAGCGCGGGGACGCAGCGCGTCGCAATCTCGTGATCGTCGAAGCCGACGACAGAAATGTCCGCCGGAACGGATAGGCCTGCCTCGTTGAGTGCGGTGATGACGCCAGCCGCGATACGGTCCGATCCGCAGAGCACGCCATCGAAAGCAATCTCGCGCGCGAGGATCTGGTGCATGGCCTGATAGCCGTCTCCGTTGTTCCAGCCGGTATAGATAACGTTTGCGTCTGGGAGGTCTTCGCCCAAGACGGCGCGGTAGCCGCGCAGGCGGTCGACAACGGCGGGGTTGTCTTGCGGTCCCAACACGGCGACGATATCTTTGCGCCCTCGCTCCTTCATAGCGAGCGCTGCAAAGCGTCCGCCCTCTTCGTCGTCAGAGTAGACCGTCGAGAACACATCGCGATAGGGGTGGCCCTCGAGCTGGCCGCACAACACGGTGGGTACGCCCAGCTCGCACAGTACCTCGAGCAGCTCGCTGCCCTTGTAGGGGGAGACGTCGATCACGGCGTCGAACGAGCGGCGCTCAAAGTGCTCGCGTGCGCGGTTGCGCTCATGCGTAGAAGACGCCTGCAAGATAACGGGCAGATAGGACGACTCCGACAGTTCCTCGGTAATGCCGCTCAAAAACTCGCTATAGGTGGGGTCGCTGAAGAGTTCACTCAGGGGCTCGGTCACGAGCACGGCGATGATTTCCGTGCGCCCGACAGCGAGCGCTCGGCCACGAGCGTTGGGGACAAAATTGACTTTCTTGGCCGCCGCGCGGACGCGCTTTTTGGTTTCCTCGCTAATGCGGGGCGAATCGTTGAGAGCGCGCGATGCCGTGGAGCGCGACACGCCGGCAGCTGCGGCAACCTCGGCAAGCGTAGGTGCGGTGCGAACTGGTTGGGTCATGGCGTCTCCTGGAAAATGCGGTCGATGTTGTCACTGATGCGGGCTGGTGCGGATACAGCTTACTATAGTGCGCCTGAACAGCGTTCATGGTATCCGGTGACCGGTGTCGTTTTGCAACCAAGCCGCAATCGAATACGTCTCGTATGGGTGAGATATCAGCGGGCGCGGCGGTTGCCTACGAGCTTAAGAACGATGTCTTGCGCTGAGTTTCGATACTCAGGGTGACATAAGTGTCGCGGTTGTACAACCGGTTGCACCGTTAACCCGACCAAATCGACCGTTCAGCGGACAACCGGTTGCACAGTATTTTGCATCGCCCGTAAGATAAGGACAACCGGTTGCACAAGAATCACTACGATGACGAAGGAGCATCACCATGGACGCCATTAACGATTGGGAAAACCAAGCGCTCACCCACAGGAACCGCCTGGCACCCCATGCGTACTTCATGGGTTACGAGACCGCCGATCTCGCCGCTACGTACAGCCGCGAGCTGTCGCGCGGGTTTGTCCAGCTGTCCGGCTCGTGGCAGTTCCGCCTCTTTGAGGGGCCTGCTGCCGTCTCTAACGAGGAGCTTTCCACGTACGAGCCCGAGTGGGATCACGTGGAGGTTCCGCACCTGTGGCAGGTGGACGGCTATGGCAACCTTGCCTACACCGACGAGGGCTTCCCGTTCCCGGTGGATCAGCCGTTCGTTCCCTCTGACGATCCCACGGGCGTGTACCAGCGCATCGTCAATCTTCCCGCCGTGCCTGCAGGCGCTCGCGAGATCATTCGCTTTGACGGCATCGAGAGCTATGGCGAGCTGTACGTCAACGGCAAGTTTATCGGCATGACCAAGGGCTCGCGCCTGTCTGCCGAGTTCGACGTGACCGACGCGCTTGTCGAGGGCGACAACCTGTTTGCGGTCAAGGTTCTGCAGTACAGCGATGGTAGCTATATCGAGGACCAAGACATGTGGTGGGCATCGGGCATCTTCCGCGATGTGTACCTTATGCAGCGTCCCGCCGCACACCTGGTCGACTTTAGGTTCCGCACGCACCGCGAGGGCGATGCCGCTCTGATTACGCTCGATACGGTGGCCGAGGGCGCTTCCCGCGTCGTGTTTACGCTCAGCGATGGCGAGAACGTGGTGGCTACGGGCGAGTGCGTCGACGGCCATGCCGAGTGCAGCGTGACCGATGCCCACTTCTGGAATCCCGAGGACTCCTTCCTCTATGACCTTACGTTTGAGGTCTACGACGGTGACCAGGTCAGCGAGTACGTCCCGCATCGCCAGGGTCTTGCCGAGGTGACGGTCGAGGGCAATCATATCTACCTCAACGGCACTTACTTTAAGATGCATGGCGTCAACCGCCACGATCACGACGATCACAAGGGCCGCGCCGTGGGCCTCGATCGCATGCGCCGCGACCTGGAGCTCATGAAGCAGCACAACATCAACGCGGTGCGCACGTCCCACTACGCCAACGACCCGCGCTTTTACGAGCTGTGCGACGAGTATGGCATCATGCTGGTCGCCGAGACCGATATGGAGAGCCACGGCTTCGAGAATATCGGCAATATCGCCCTGGTCACCGACGACCCGGCATGGGAGCCGGCCTACGTCGACCGCATTGAGCGCCTGGTGATGCAGGAGCGCAACCACGCCTGCATCATTATGTGGTCGATGGGCAACGAGAGCGGCTATGGCTGCAACATCCGCGCGATGTACGCCAAGGCTCACGAGCTCGATGGTCGCCCGGTCCATTACGAGGAGGACCGCAACGCCGATACCGTCGATGTCATTTCCACGATGTACTCCCGTGTGTCGCAGATGAACGACTTTGGTGAGCATCCGTTCCCCAAGCCGCGCATCAACTGCGAGTACGGTCACTCCATGGGCAATGGCCCCGGAGGCCTGTCCGAGTACCAGGAGGTCTTCGATCGCTGGGATTGCATCCAAGGCCAGTTTATCTGGGAATGGTGCGACCACGGTTTGGCCGCTGTGACCGAGGACGGCGTTGCCTACGATATGTATGGCGGCGACAACGGCGATTACCCCAACAACAGCAACTTCTGCATCGACGGCATGGTGTTCCCTTGGCAGCAGCCGAGCCCGGGCCTCACTGAGTATGGTCAGGTCATCTGCCCGGTTCGCATGGCTTATGATGCCGAGGCGGGCGAGCTGACTGTCACCAACAAGCGTTGGTTTACCACCCTCGAGGATGTTTGCCTGTCGGCTGAGACCCTGGTGGACGGCGACGTGGTCTGCCGCAAGACGCTCATGCCCGGTGCGGTTGCCCCCGGTGAGTCCGTCCAGCTTCCGCTGGTGATTCACGAGGCCGCGGTAGGCGAGACCCTGCTGACTGTGCGCGCCTACACCATGGCCGCTCACGTCTGGTGCGAGCCGATGTTCCAGCTGGGCGCAAGCCAGTTTGCCATCGCCAACCATCCAGCGCCGGCCATCGTCGCCCCCGCTCGTCCTGAGCTTACGGTCGAGGAGACCGAGCAGGAGATCCACATTCACTCCCTCAACGGCAAGCTGACCTTCAGCAAGGTAAACGGTACCGTGAGCGAGTGGAAGGCATCAGGCCGCGACGTCATGGCCTCTGGTCCCCAGGTTGGTTTTTGGCATCCGCTCGTCGATAACCACGCCCAGGAGTATGACTCACTGTGGAAGGACAACTTCATCGATGTGATGCAGACGTCTACCCGCAAGGTTTCTTGGAAGCAGGACGGCAATGCGGTCGTCGTTACCGTGAGCCAGCGTATCGCTCCTCCCGTCCGTGCGTTCGGCATGCGCGTCGAGCTCGTCTACACCGTGCTTCCGAGCGGTCGCGTCGACCTCAAGGTTTCCGGCGAGCCCTACGGTGACTATTCGGACATCATCCCGCGCATCGGCATCTCCTTCGAAGTCCCCGGTTGCGATCGTGCCGTCGAGTGGTATGGCCACGGCCCAGGCGAGAACTATCCGGACTCGCTGCGCGCCAACCCGGTCGGTCATTACCGCACTACGGTCGACGACATGTTCACGCCCTACGTTATGCCTCAGGACTGCGCCAACCGCGAGGGTACCCGCTGGGTTGCCCTGCGCTCCAGCCACGGTGACGGCGTGCTGGTGACTCGTCCGGCTGACGCTGCCTCCAACCCGTTCTCGTTCTCGGCATGGCCCTATAGCTGCGAGGCCATCGATAACGCCAAGCACGTCTATGACCTTGTCAAGGGCGACACGGTCACGGTCAACATCAACGACCAGCTGCTCGGCCTTGGCTCGAACTCTTGGGGTTCCGAGGTGCTCGATTCCTACCGCACCCGTTTTGAGAGCTTCAGCTTTGAGGTGTCCCTGCGACCGCTGACGTCTGCCGATCTGGCTCAGGCGCTGGCACCCATTAAGGAGGCATAAGCCATGCATGTCTTTAACTCGCGTGCCGACTTCGATGCTCAGATGAAGTCCGTCAAGAAGTGGATGCGTACCGGCCAGGCGCTCGACGGCGTTTCTGAACTGCAGCACGATGTGGCGTACTCCATCGGCGACTCGTTGGTGTATTGGTGGGTGGACGCCCACGAGGCCGCTACCGCCGATCTGGTCGGTCACCGTCGCTATCATGCCGTGTTCGCCCCGCTCGACGGCGACCTGACTGTCGAGGTTGCCCCCAAGGCAGGCCTCACCTGCACCCGCGCCTACAGCGATATCGATGATCGCGAGCGCTTTGAGGGTACGGGGGAGACTGTGACGATTCCCGCCGGCGGCGTTGCCGTCGTCGAGATCGACGAGGCCTACCGTGTCGTGGCTGATGCCGCGGATCCCCGCGTCGTGGTACTGCACGTGACGGTTGAAGGATATTCCTTCCCCAACAAGTAGTATTCGTCCGCCTGGACGTTTGCTTCGCGCCGTTAAGGGGGATGGCTTTGTTGACTCCCTTTTCCCCATTCCCCTTAGCAGGTGCACCGTCCGTGTTTGCACTTGCAGCTCGGACGGGTTTAGATGACATTTAATAGATGATTGGGAGGGCTTATGAGCTCTGAAAAACGAGGAACGATTGGTTCGTTCGCTCTGCTGGGCATGACGGTCGCCGCCGTGTTCGGTATCAAGAACATCATCAACAACAACGCGGCTATCGGCTTGGCAGCCGCGCCGTCGTTCTTCTTCGCCACGCTTTTGTACTTTGTCCCCTATACCCTGGTTACCGCCGAGTTTGTCGGCCTCAACAAGGACTCCGAGTCGGGCGTGTACGCCTGGGTCAAGACCTCGATGGGCGGCCGCTGGGCATTCCTGACGGCGTTTAGCTACTGGTTCGTCAACCTGTTCTTCTTTGCGTCCGTCCTGCCCAATGTCATCATCTACGCGAGCTACGTGTTCTTTGGTGCCAATGCCGAGCTTTCGCAGCTGTGGATCACCATTATCGAGATTGTCGTCTTTGCTATAGCCACGTGGGTTTCAACCAAGGGCGCTAAGTGGATCGGCTCTATTTCCTCCTTCGGTTCGACCGCGGCTCTCGGCCTGACTGCCGTGTTCATCCTGCTGTCCCTGGCTGCTGCCTTTGGTGGCGTTGAGTTCGCTACGGCTCCCACGCCCGCCAACATGGCTCCCGACATGAGCAACTTCGCCACTATGTGGGGCTTCTTCGGTACGCTTGCCTGGATCATCCAGGGCGTTGGCGGCGCTGAGTCTGTCGGCGTGTTCCTTAACGACCTTAAGGGTGGCGTCAAGGCCTTCGTGCGCACCGTCGTTATCGCCGGCCTGACCATCGGCCTTCTGTATGCAGGCGCTTCGCTGCTGGTTAACCTGTTCATCCCCGAGGGCAGCGTTGCCATCTCCACCGGTATCTTCGACGTATTCGGCGCTGTCTTTGCCCACTTTGGCATTCCCATGGAAGTGTCTACGCGCGCCATCGGCTTGATCCTTCTCGCCGCTACGCTGGGCTCCCTCATGATGTGGACCTCCGCTCCCATCAAGGTCTTCTTCACCGAGATCCCCAAGGGCGTCTTTGGTAGCAAGATCGTCGAGCTCAACGAGCATGGCATTCCTGCCCGCGCCGCTTGGCTGCAGTTCGCCATCGTCGTCCCCATCCTGATCATCCCGGCCCTGGGCTCTGGTAACCTCGACGACCTGCTCATGATTGTCACCAACATGACGGCTGCCACCGCTCTGCTCCCGCCGCTGCTGATTCTGCTTGCCTACTTTATGCTGCGCAAGAACTTCGATGCTGCTCCCCGTGGCTTCCGCATGGGCTCGCGCAGCTTTGGCCTGGTCGTTGCCGCATTCCTGCTTGTGGTCTTCTGCTTCGTGCTTATCTGCGGCACCATTCCGCTCGATCAGCCGCTGTGGCTGACGCTGGTCTACAACGTTGGCGGCGTGGTTGTCTTCCTGGGCCTTGCCGTGATGTGGTACAACCGCTACATTAACCGCCTGCGCGAGACCGATCCCGAGGCCGCCGAGAACGAGCTTCGCCCCTCCGTCCTCGACATGATGGAGTAGCGGCTAGGATTAATCTACGGCTGTGGAATAAATCGATTCCCTTTCCTAAGGAGGGGCCTTACGAGGCCCCTTCTTTTGTGTTCAAGACTTTAGTCCGCTGGCCGCGCAGCGGCCAGCTTTAAACCACCCGCTA
>UQOJ01000022.1 GCA_900542635.1 uncultured Collinsella sp. | reverse complement strand
CGAGATTCGCCTTAGTCTCGTGGGCTCGGAGATGTGTATAAGAGACAGGTGCTCGTCGGCCGCGTTATGGCCGGTTGGAGCCTGCAGCGTGCGACGAGCGATGCCATGCGCGTGGTAGCGGAGCTTATCGAGCGCAATGCCGACCAGGAGGATAAGTCCGCCGGCCTTCCCATCGAGGCCTGCCTGGATGTGATTGACCATGAGTAATGCTGATGAGGGCGGCGTCAAGCCTGCGGGCGAGAACAAGCCGCTCGGCGCGCCGCGTGGCAAGCGTCCGCGTATCCGCGTGAGCTGCGTGGACCAGCTGGGTGCGTGCCGCTGCCACCATGGTCACAAGCCGGGCGACGTCTTTGACTTCGACCGAGACCGCGGCAAGATGTGCGCTATGGCCTGCCATGTGGGCTTTCCCTATATCGATATCCTGCGCTATGGCGGAACCGTGCCTGGCAACGAGCCCGGCACGGCAAAGTTCTGCTGCCCCGAGGTCGATACGCTGAACGTCTGGCTTGCCGAGATCGTCGACGAGTAGTCGAGCGCAATGTGACAAAGGGACAGTTCTTTTGTCACATTCGCCGGTGGTGCCCCTTCTACTATGCTTGTAATCTCAAATCTCTGCATTTCATCCGATTTTAGGTTCTAAAAATTCTGCGTTTCATCGATAATCAAGCGTATAAAACTTTGCATTTCATTTGATGGCACTGAGGGGAGAGCCTATGCTGCGCAGGAAAATAGCGGCAGAGCTGGAGCGTTGGCTGAAGTCTGCCGAGCAAAAGGCCTTATTCATTACAGGTTCTCGCCAGATCGGCAAAAGCTATTCGATTCGCGCATTTGGCAAAGCCAACCATGCAACCTACATCGAGCTTAACCTCATGGAAAATCGCCAGGCAAAAGATGCTCTTCTCGAGGCGCGGGATGCCGATGATTTCATCAGCAGGGTGACGCTTCTTTCGGGAAAGTCGATTGCACCAGGCAAAACGCTCGTGTTTATCGATGAGGTCCAAGAGGCCCCCGACATCATGACGATGGCAAAGTTCCTTGTTGAGGACGGGAGGTGCCGCTGGGCGTTTTCGGGGTCAATGCTTGGGACCCAGTTCAAGGGCGTCAGGTCCTATCCCGTGGGGTATGTCCACGAGCTTAGGATGTTCCCGCTCGATTTTGAGGAGTTTTGCTGGGCAACCGGGGTGAGCGAGGGGGCTCTCCAAACGATACGTGACGCGTGTATCAGCGAGAGGCCCATTCCTGATTACATTCATGACGCGATGATGGCAAACTTCAGGACCTATACCGTTGTCGGCGGAATGCCGGAGGTCGTGCAGCGTTTCCTTGACACGCAGGGCGACCTTGCCTCTGTTCGTCAGCTACAGTTAGAGCTCAACGAACAGTACCGGCGGGATATCTTCAAGTATGCAAGCGGGCGAGCCCTTCAGGTACAGAGCATCTACGATCAGCTCCCTATTATGCTCGAGGGCGAAAACAAGCGCTTCGTGCTCAATTCCATTGATCCCAAGGCTCACTACGAGAAGTATCGGCGAGATTTTGTATGGCTTGTCGATGCCGGCGTTGCTCTCAAAGCCGATATCGTAACCGAGCCAAAATCGCCCCTGCTCAAGACGGTGCGGCCATCGCAGTTCAAGCTATATCAATCGGATACGGGCATGTTGATGGCGCGCTACCCCGTTGGAGTCGCCCAAGCGGCGTATCTTGATAGCAAGGAGCCCAACCTGGGCGGCATTTACGAAAACGTGGTGGCCCAGCAGCTAGCTGCCCAAAATCGCCAGCTTTACTACTATCAGACAAAAAAGCGCGGCGAAGTGGACTTTGTGGTCGATGGACCGGATGGGACGGCTGTTCCGATCGAGGTTAAATCGGGCTCCTATTACCACGCGCACGCTGCGCTCGGTCATGTGCTTGATACGGCTGAATATGGCGTAAGGCTCGGGATTGTTTTCTCGAGAGGCAACGTTGAGCGCAACGGAGCGGTTCTCTATTTGCCGCTATATGCGACCTGGGCCCTTTCGGATGTTTTGGGCGACTCCTGCGCCGAAGGGATAAAGCTGGAGGTCAAGCCGGTCTAGGGCCAGTCCCGGATGTGGCAAAGGGGCAGTCCCTTTGCCACATTCATGAGCGTGGATTTTCTCCCACCGAGATAACGAGCGTGGCCCGTGTGCCCGCGCCGCCCGAGCGCCTACAGTTGCTCGAGCATAGCGGTGCAACCGGCGA
This sequence comes from uncultured Collinsella sp., assembly GCA_900542635.1. Classification (GTDB taxonomy): domain Bacteria; phylum Actinomycetota; class Coriobacteriia; order Coriobacteriales; family Coriobacteriaceae; genus Collinsella. The sequence continues at coordinate 27,171 of UQOJ01000022.1, read as the reverse complement.
GCACATCGCGGTAGGTGGCATCGAAATTGCCGGTGTACCAGGGGTCGGCCACGTCGCCGGGGCGATCGGTCCAATCGAGCAGGCGCGAGATCTTGCCATCGGGGTCCTTCCCAAAAATTCGGTACAGGCCGCGGGCGTTCTCGTCGTCCATATAGACAATGTGGTCCCAGTCGCCATACTCCGCGCGACGCACCTGACGTGCACGATGTGCGACGACGGGAATCCCGACCTCGCGCAGCTTGGCAACGGTACCGTGGTGTGGCGGGTTGCCGATCTCCTCGGTCGAGGTCGCAGCGGAATCAATGACAAACTCGCCCGCGCGCCCGGCGCGCCGCACTAGCTCGGTAAACACGGACTCAGCCATCGTCGAGCGACAGATATTTCCATAGCAGATAAAAAGAATGCGTTGCATGAGCGGCTTCCTTTCTAGGCGGTCGCGCAGGGCTTACAGACTGCTCTTGAGGCAGTTTGCTCCAATAAAGCCCGCTGCGTACAAGGGGAGGTGGCGCAGCTCGCGCCCGTCATCGGTTTCGCTGCGGGAAAAATTGTTCTCGGACAAAATGTAGGCATATGGCGATCGGGCTTTGTCCATAAACGACCCGAGGGTTCTCGCGCGCACGTTACGTGCGGACTTTACTTCGACGGGCACAATTTCCATACGGTCGGTCTGAAGTAAAAAATCGAGCTCGCCGGTCGTCTTCCAAGACGACGGCGGCACCCAGTAATACGTCTGCAAGCTATTGCCCGAAAATGCTTGCATGACCGAGTTTTCCGCCAGGGCGCCTCGGAAGTCGGAAGATAGCGCTATGGCGGAATCCTCTTTGAGGTCGAGCCAGAGCCGCGGGTTGATGCCGAGTTTGTAGAACATGAGGCCGGTATCGAGAAGATAGACCTTAAAGAAACTTCCATCTTCGTCGTCGAAGGGAACGAGGGGAGGCTCGATGCCTTCGGTCAGGTCGTTGACCGATATGATGCCGGCGCCTTCGAGCCAGTCGAGCGGCTCGATAAGCTTGGCGCGACGGCCTCCACGTTCGACCTCGGAGTACTTGAATTTTTTTGTGGACGATCTCAGCAGCTGGGACGGAATGGAGCGCCAGACCTTGCGCGCCGCCACGCCGCTGATCCCGTTTTCGGGGTCGGTCATATCGGCGGTATAGGTCTCGTCGATTTCGCGCTGCTCGACGCGCGCATCCTCGATGGATAACGTCTTGCGATATGCGTTGACGGCGGCGGGCATGCCGCCCACGATCTGGTATCGATGAAACAGGCTGAGCGCGGCTTGGTGCGCGGCGTAGGTCTCGAGCGTGCCGGCGTGGGTACGAATGGCATTGGCCATCTGCTCCTCGTCGAGCGCCCAGAGAAACTCCTCGAACGACATAGGATGCATGGTCTCTTGACGAACGCCGCTGGGAAAAGGCAACTTGCGCTTGCGCGTGGCGACGCCGAGCTGACTGCCGGTCGCGCATATGCGCCAGCCCGAACCCGAAAAAAAGCGAAGCGAGTTGAGCGCCCGTTCGCAGAGCTGCACCTCGTCAAACAGGATGAAGGCGGTTTCTTTGCGAATGGGGGTGCGTTTATAGTCTGAGATTCGCGCCACGATGGCGTCAACGTCGTCGGTGGGACAGTCGAACAGCGGAGCGATCAGCTCAAGATCGGTCTGAAAGTCGAGTTTGACAAACGCATCGCCGGCGATTCGTCTGCCGATTTCCTCGGCAACGTACGTTTTGCCTACGCGTCGCGCACCACGGATGAGGAGGGGGCGCGACGCGTCCTTTGTCGCCCATGATTCGATAACGGATTCGATTGATCTGCGCATGGGGCCGCCTTTCCAATTTCGTGTACTTCAGATACATAGTTTAGTACGATTTCATGTACTTGGAATACACGAAATAGTAGAAAAGTGTGTATCTGAAGTACACGAAATTGCACTGCTGGAGCTTGCAGGCGGATAAACACTACTCGTATGGGACGGTTTTCACCGGTTGCTCGCCACCTTGGGCTATGTTCGCCCCTATGCCTGCATCCGGGGCTGTGCTGATTGACGACGGCGCTCCCAGCGAGCCAACTTAATCGTCACCAGCGTGAGCGCCCAGGCCACAAGCGAGAACACGGCACCGACCGCGCCTACATATGCAATGCCAACGCTGCTTACCACGGCGCCGCCCACTGCGGTGCCAAACGAGATGCCGACGTTAAACGCCATGGGCTCAACCGAACTTGCGAGTACCATCGACTTGGGATGGCGGCTGCGTGCCACGTCCATAAAGTGCGTGATGCACGACACCGAGAACAGGTACATGAGCAGCGCCAGGCTAAAGACAAAGACCAGCGCGAGCGGCATGGTGCCGCCCACAGCAAACAGTCCGAGTAACGCTGCAGCCTGCAGCACAAACGTCACGAGTAGCGCCTTCATGCCAAAGCGCGCATCGATCCATCCGCCCAGGATGTTCGAGATCAGGCAGAACACGCCGTAGGCCATGAGCGTGGTACTGGCTTCGACCGTGCCCATGCCCAGCACCTGCTCAAGATAAGGCGTCACGTAGCCGTAGAAAACGTAGACCGACCCCACGCCAAACAAAAAGATGAGCATGCCGGTGATGATGCTCGGCTCGCGTAGCAGACCCGCCTGCTCGCGAAAAGTGGCGGGCTCGTCGGTTTGCCCAGCGCGCGGCATAAACGCCACGAGCGCTCCGCAGATCAGAACGGCAAAGGCCAGCGTGCCGTACATGGCCACGTGCCAATCGAGCGTGTCGGCCACAAACTTGCCGATCGAAGTGACAAAGACCATTGCCACGGAAAACGCACCATATACCACCGAGATGGCAAGCGAAGTTTGCTGCGGAGACAGAAGCTCGGGGATGTACGTCACGCCCACGGCGAGCAGTGCGCCCGAGACGGAGCCCAGGATGATGCGCGAGATGAACAGCACCTGGAAGTTGGGCGCCAACGCCATGACCAGGTTGCCGAGCACAAAGACGATGCTATAGTACACGAGCAGTTGGTAACGACGGAAGCGCCCCGTGCTGAGCGCGAGCACCGGCGTCGCGATAGCGTAGATCAGTGCGAACACGCTGATGAGCTGGCCCGCGGTGGCAAGCGAGATGCCGAGCTCCGTCGCCAGGTCGCTCTCGATGCCGATGACCACGAACTCCGAGCAGCCGAGCGAAAAGCCTAACAACACGAGCAGCGCCAGGCAGAGCTTGGTGCGTGCGGGGGAGAGCGCGGCGGCAGTTGACTTACTTTTTGGCGTGGTTGCGGCGGTCAAGGTTGTCACTCCAATGTCGCATGAATAAGCGGGATTCAATCCCTGCAACTCTAACAGAATGTGACAAAGGGACAGTCTCTTTGTCACATTCGCGGCGTGGCTGCCGCCTAAACCGTCACAACATTCGATGAAAATCTCGAAAACGAGGAAAAACGTCGAATGTTGTGACGGTTTTCGTGTCCGGCGCGGGTGAGCTTCGGTGCCGTCTGGGGGTATAAGACTAGCGAGTGTTTATTTGCGAGGCCTAAGGGGCGCCCCGTATGGATATCGATAACTTTGAATGGTGGTATAGCGAGGGCGAGGCTCCGGACGAGGAGTGGGACGAGCCCGCGTCGCGTGACGTGTCGAGCGACGAGGACGAGACCGGCAACGATGCCGCTATCGAGCCTGATGCCGCCTCCGATGCCGCCGAGCCCCTGACCTTTGAGCAGGCTTGGGCCCAAGCCGAGGCCGATGAGGCTAAGGCCGATGCCACGGCCACACTCGGTGAGCCGGCGGACATGTCCATCTCGCCGGCAAAGATCCCGCAGCCGCGTCACACCATCGACCCCGACAGCACGGCATCCTTCAGCATTCTCGACGTGCCCGCGCAAGGCGCCCAGGCGCCTGCGCCCACACATCGCCCCGACCTGGCTCGTGAGGAAGACGCGGGCCGCCGTTCTCCGCTCGGCCCCATCCTTATCGCCTTCATGGCCGGCGTTATCGCATGCTCGGTAATTGGAAACGTCTGGAGCCATGTTGAACAACAGCGAAAAGACGCCGCCAAGGTCGAGATGTCTATCGAGCAATCGCTCGGCCGCACGCGCTCGGTACATGTGTCGGTCGAGGTCAAGGACGGCGCGACGTGGGACACCGCGCGCGGCGACAGCCAAATGCTCATCTACATCGTGGGGCGCACGCTCAAAGGGCAGACGATTGACGAGTATCAATACGTCAATTCCGCTGGTGACGGCATCGAGCTCAAGCCTGGCGACTACGAGCTCACGGTCGATGAACCGCCCGTCGCCACCGACGGCACGCGCTTCCGCGCCTCAAAGCGCATGGTTCCCGTGAACTTTAACTCACAGGCGCCCGACACGGTCGACACCACACCGCAGGGCGGGTTCGACCTTTACGTAGATACCCAGTAGGCGCTCGCCGCTCATTCCGCTATGGCTACTCAATAATCGCCTGCCGTCCCGTCCCACCGCCAAGAGTGGGACAATAGCCCTCGACACTATTGTTTACTTTTGGAGGAAGTAGCATGTCTACCGTCACTACCATCAAGCGCGGCGGCCTCACCGCGGCCATCGATTCCATGGGCGCCCAGCTCACGAGCCTTGCTCTCAACGGCAACGAGTATCTGTGGCAGGGCGACCCCGCCTTTTGGGGTAAGCACGCGCCCATTCTGTTCCCCATCGTGGGCTCACTGCGCAACAACACGGCAACGTCTGCGGCTGGCACCTGCGAGATGCCGCGCCACGGCCTCGCGCGCATCGTCGAGCACAAGCTAGTCGAGGTTTCGGAGGACGGCTCCTCGGTAACGTACGAGATCACCGATACGCCCGAGTCGCTCAAGGCCTTTCCGTTCCACTTTAAGCTCAACATGACCTATGCCCTGACTGGTGACGCCACGCTTACCCAGACCTTTGCCGTCACCAATACCGGCGACGTGGACCTGCCGTTCTCGGTGGGCGGCCACCCCGCGTTTAACGTACCGGCTCCCGGTGCCGAGGACGAGGCATTCGAGGATTACGAGCTGGCGTTTACCGAGGCTTGGACTAACGAGGCTCCCATCATCACGCCCGACGGTCTTATGACGTTCGAGGGCAGCTACAAGGCTCCCAATAACTCGGACGTGCTGCCCATCACGCATCGCAGCTTCGATAACGATGCCATCATGTTCACCGATACCCCGGGCTCCACGCTTACGCTGCGCGGTCGCAAGTCGGGCCACGGCGTCAAGATCGACTTTGAGGGCTTTAAGTACATTGGCGTGTGGTCTGCCGCCAACGACGCTCCGTTTGTGGCGCTCGAGCCCTGGACCGGTCACACCACCATGGACACCGAGGACGATGTCTTTGAGCACAAGGCCAACACCATCACCCTGGCCCCCGGCGCTACCGATAAACGCAGCTTTAGCGTCACCTTGCTCTAGAGGTTCCGCCGCTCGGTCGATGCCGCGCGCCGTCCAGAGCGATAATTTGTCATTCATAAGGCAAGGCATAGACCTTCTGGTCATGCCTTGCCTTTTTCATGCCACTTGTTCGCTCTGGACGTCGCTCGCCGGCATTGCCAAAACATCGACGTCCCCAATGACTACCGTGTGTCTATTAATTTTTCGAGCTTGTGCTGCGCCGCTGGTCGCTGGCGTATATCCTGTTAAGTCGTCAGCATACGATTCAACAGGGAAGGCAGATTATGCATTCTCCCCATCAATGCGGCGCGCATACCCAGCCGATATGCAGCCGTCGCATCTTTTTGGGTAGCGCTCTCGCTGCGAGCGCTTCTGTCGTCGCCGGCACACTTGCCGGTTGCCAGCGCCCCTCCACGCTGGAAGTAGTTCAGCCCACGACGGGCGGCGGTCGCGACGACCTGTCCGATTCCGTGATCGGCAAGGACAAGATCCGCATCGGTATGGAGGCAGCCTACGCCCCGTACAACTGGCAGGTCTCCGAGGCCAGCGAGTACACCATCCCCATCGACAACGTGCAGGGCGCCTATGCCGATGGCTACGACGTGCAAATCGCCAAGATCGTCTGCAAGGCCCTCGGCGGCGAGCCCGTTGCCGTCAAACAGAGCTTCTCGGGTCTCATCGATTCGCTCAACAACGGCCAGATCGACCTCATCATCGCCGGTATGAGCGCCACGCCCGAGCGTGAGGAGTCGGTCGGCTTCTCCGACCCGTACTTCATTGGCTACTTTGGCCTGTTTGTAAAAGAGGGTTCCCCCTACCAAAACGCCACCAAGCTCAGCGACTTTAGTGGCGCTACGGTCCTTGGCCAAAAGGACACCATGCTCGATACCGTCATCGACGAGATTCCGGGCGTTGTGCACAAAAACCCGGTCGACTCCGTCCCCACGGTGTTCTCGAACCTGCTGCAGGGCACCTGTGACGCCGTGACCTACAACACCGAGAACGAGAAGGGCTATATGGCCCAAAACCCGGGCATTGTCCCCATTCATTTTGCCGAGGGCGAGGGCTTTAAGCAGGAGGTCGCGGCAAACGTCGGCTGCCGCAAGGGCTCGGACAAGCTCCTTAAGCTCATCGACAAGACACTCAAGGGCATTAGCCAAGAGGAACGCGACCAAATGTGGGACGCGTGCCTCGATCGTCAGCCGGCATAGGGAGGCAGCATGAAAACCATCAATCGTCTGGCCTCCTTTATCAAGGCCGACCACCGTTATGTGTACCTGGGCACGAGCGTTATCGCGGCGCTCGGCCTGGCGTTTAGCCAGCGCAACCCCACACCGCTGAGCTTCTTGGCTCCCACGGGCGTGTTTCAAGATTGCCTTTGGGCAATCCTGTGGGCGTGGCTCGTCGTGTCGGCGGCGGCGCTGGTCACCAAGCTTATGCACTGGAGCGACTATCGCGAAAAGTCGCCGTTCGCATCCGAGCGTTTCCGTCGTGGAGCACGTTTAGGCAGCTACGTCGTGGTCGCCATCGCGGCAGTTTTCTTTATCGACCGCTGCGTCATGTCGTTTATCGACCTGGTGCAGGTGAGCATTGTCTCGGATTCCAACCCCAGCGACTTTTTGTCGAGCCTGGTCTACATGACCTACAAGAGCGGCGACTTCTTCATTCGCGGTATCGAGATCACCATCGCGCTTGCCACCTTCGGCACCGTCATCGCATTCTTCCTGGCACTGCTCTTTGTGTTCCTGCGTATTCAGACCTTCGACCGCGTGGATAACGACCTGGTGCGCTTCTTTAAGAGTATCGGCCGCGGCTTTGCGACCATCTACTCCACCATCGTGCGCGGCACGCCCATGATGGTCCAGGGCCTGCTCATCTATTACGCGGGCTTCACCGTTTTGCGCGGCATGGGCTTCGAGACCGCCCAGGCCAACCAGATCTGGAGCACCTTCACCGCCGGCCTCGTCACCATCTCGCTCAACTCCACCGCCTACATGATGGAGGTCCTGCGCGGCGGCATCGAGTCCATCGATCCCGGCCAGGCCGAGGCAGCACGCTCGCTGGGCCTGTCGCAGTGGCAAGCCATGCGCAAAGTCGTGTTCCCCCAGGGCATTAAAAACGCGATTCCGGCGCTCACCAACGAGCTCATCATCAACATCAAGGATTCGTCGGTGCTCTCGGTTATCGGCGTGTTTGACCTCATGTACGCCACCACCACCGTCGCCGGCGTGTACTACCGCCAGATGGAGGTCTACTGCGTGGCGCTCGTGGTCTACCTGATCCTGACGCTCGTGGCGAGCCGCCTGCTCGAGGCCTTTGGCAAAAAGCTCGGCGCCGAGGCTCCGGTCACGCTGCCCAGCTCCAACTAGGCTCAAGACGAGGAGAATCATCATGGCAGATACCGCCACTACCGGCACCGCGGCCGCCGCACAGACCAATGAGCCGCTCATCCGCGTCGAGGGCCTGCGCAAGAGCTTCGGCTCGCTCGAGGTGCTCAAGGGCATCGACCTGTCCGTTAACCCCGGCGAGGTCGTCACCATTATCGGCGCCTCAGGCTCGGGCAAATCGACCTTTCTGCGCTGCCTCAACCTGCTCGAGACTCCGGACGCGGGCCACATTTGGTTCCACGGCCAGGACCTCACGGCCGAGCGCTGCAACATCAACAAGCTGCGCGAGGACATCGGCATGGTGTTCCAGGGCTTTAACCTGTTCAACAACATGGATGTGCTCGACAACTGCACGCTCGCGCCCGTCACGCTCAAAAAGATGAGCAAGGCCGAGGCCGAGAAGGTCGCGCTGGAGCATCTGGCGAGCGTGGGGCTCGAGAAGTTCGCGCACGCCGCCGTGGGTCGCCTGTCCGGTGGTCAAAAACAGCGCGTGGCCATCGCTCGTGCCCTATGCATGAACCCGCAGATCATGCTGTTCGACGAGCCGACCTCCGCACTCGACCCCGAGATCGTGGGCGAGGTACTCGAGGTCATGCGCAAGCTCGCTGCCGACGGCATGACCATGGTCGTCGTCACGCACGAGATGGCCTTTGCCCGCACGGTGTCCGACCGCGTGGTCTTCATGGACAAGGGCGTGGTGCTCGAGGATGCCGCGCCGGCCGAGCTCTTCGGCAACCCCAAGCACCAACGTACCCGCGAGTTCCTCTCGCGTTATCTCGAGGACAAATAACCAACCGCAAGCGCTTATGTGGCAGGGCCGCTCCGGTGGGGCGGCCCTTGTCGTCACAATCGAAAGGATGTCATGGCCGAGGTTTGGCGCTTCTTTGCGCATGAGGATGATTTTGCCGATCTGGACGAAACTGGCGCGTGCGAGCGCCTGGGGCGTGTGCTGTCGTTTCCGACCATCTCGAGCATGAATGCCGAGGCGGTGGACTGGCAGGCGTTTGCCGACCTGCGCGCCTATATGCAGCAGGCCTGGCCGCGCGTGTTTGCGGCGGGCGAGGTCGAGCTCATCGACCATTCGCTGCTCGTGACGCTTGCCGGCATCGACCCCGCCCTCAAGCCGGTCATGCTCATGGGCCACATGGACGTGGTTCCCGTGGTGCCGGGCACCGAGACAGACTGGACGCACAATCCCTTTAGCGGGCACGTGGACGACACCTATATTTGGGGTCGCGGCGCCATCGATATGAAAGACCAGGTCGCAGGCATCCTGGAGGCCGTTGAGTATGCGCTGGCGCACGGCTGGCAACACGAACGAACCCTGCTGCTGGCCTTTGGCCAGGATGAGGAGACCACGCAGTGCGGCGCGGGTGCCATTGGCCGCGTGCTCGAGGAGCGCGGCGTTGAGCTTGAGTACCTGATTGACGAGGGCGACTATCGTATCGTTGAGGCTGCCGAGTACGGCGCAGGCGAGGGTTGGCTTATGCATGCCGATCTTGCCGAGAAGGGCTATGCCGATATCGTGCTCAGGACGAAGAGCGAGGGCGGGCATTCTTCCAACCCTTACGGTGGCACGTCGCTCGAAGTGCTCAGCCGCGCTATTGCCGCGATTTGCGATATCGAGTGGCCGGCGCGTGTGACCGATCTGCTTGCCGCGCAGCTCGTCGAGCTGGGGCTTTATACCGCAGACGAGATTGCTGCCAGCAAGGATGCCATCGTGCGCGACTGCCTTGCCAGCAAAAAGCTGTACCCGCTTGTGACCACCACCTGTGCGCCCACGCAAATCGAGGGCGGCAGTACCGGTGCCAACGTAATGCCGCAAGATATGTGGGCCAATATCAATTTCCGTATGCTCGAGGGCACGAGCGTGGCCGACGTTGTGGCGCGCTGCCGCGAGGCGGTTGCCGCGGCGGGCCTTGCCGGACGTGTGGAGGTCGAGCTGGGCCCCGGCAGCTCCGAGCCCTCGCCGTCCCCGCGCGTTGGTGGACCGGGGCTCGAGGCCGTCCGCGCCATCGCCGCCCGCTATTTCCGTGATCCAAAGGGGACGGAGGAAAACGGATCATTCGAGCCGTTGGCGATTGTCCCCTCGACCGTGATCGGCGCGACCGACGCTGCCAACTACCAGCGCATTTGCTCCGAGTGCATTCGCTTCTCGGCCTTTGTGGTCGACGATGACGAGTGCGACCGCGGCGTCCACGGCACCAACGAGCGCATCACCCGCCGCGCCTACCTCCAGGGCGTGCGCTTCCTCATCGCCCTGCTCCATACGCTCTAGCCAAAAAGGAAGCCCTTGGTGCAATGGGGTCAGGTTTGTTTGCACCAATCATTCCGTGCGGGTTATATGCAGGTTTGCCTGCGCACGCTATCATATATGGGTTAGACCGCAACTATGTACCCCATACGCGAAGGGATGCGCATGTATCTGAAGATCGACATGTTCTAGCTGGGCTTACCCCCGCAGTGGCGCCGCGCGCCCCATCAACTCTGCCGATTTTCACCTTCACGCACATAAAGGAGTCCCGCCATGCGCGACAAGCTCGAAAAGATCATTAAGGCCTACGAGGAGCTCGAGAAGAAGCTTTCCGACCCGGCCGTCGCCTCCGATATCAAGGAGTTCACGCGCCTCAACAAGGAGTACGCGCACCAGTCCGACCTCATCGCCGCTTCGCGCGAGTACATCGGCGCGCTCGATGACATCGAGGCTGCCAAGGAAATGCTGCACGATACCACCGATGCCGATGAGAAGGAGATGCTCCAGATGGACATCTCCGAAAACGAGGCCAAGCTCCCCCAGCTCGAGGAAGACATCAAGTACATGCTCATCCCGAGCGACCCCAACGACGACAAGAACACCATCGTCGAGATTCGCTCCGCCGCCGGTGGCGACGAGGCGGCCATCTTTGCCGGCGACCTGTACAAGATGTACCAGCGCTTCTGCGAGTCGCGCGGCTGGAAGACCACCGTGCTCGATTCCAGCCCCAGCGAGGCCGGCGGCTTTAAGTCCATCGAGTTCAAGGTCGAGGGCGACCGCGTCTACTCCGTCATGAAGTTCGAGTCCGGCGTGCACCGCGTCCAGCGCGTCCCCAAGACCGAGTCCCAGGGCCGCATCCAGACCTCCACGGCTACCGTCGCCGTACTTCCCGAGGCCGAGGAAATCGACGTCCAGATCAACCAGTCCGACCTGCGCATCGATACCTACTGCGCCTCCGGCCCTGGCGGTCAGTGCGTTAACACCACCTACTCCGCCGTGCGCATCACCCACCTGCCCACCAACACCGTGGTGCAGTCGCAGGAACAGCGCTCCCAGATCCAGAACCGCGAGGTCTGCATGCAGATGCTGCGCGCCCGCCTGTACGAGATGGAGCTCGAGAAGCAGCAGGCAGAGCTCGGTGCCGAGCGTCAAAGCCAGATCGGCCACGGCAATCGTTCCGAGAAGATTCGTACCTACAATCAGCCCCAGGACCGCGTGACCGATCACCGTATCGGCTTCAACTCCACCTACAACGGCGTCCTCCTGGGCGATCAGCTCGGCACCGTCATCGAGGCACTCGCCGCCGCCGAGCGAGCCGAGAAGCTGGCACAGGCCGTTTAAGTTACGGCGTTTTACCAAACGCCGTAACTGCTCGACGCTGCAAACGCCCCTAAGCGGCAATCTGACGTTCAATCGTCGGTCGCGTACCAAAGTACGCTTCCCTCCTCTTTCACGTCACCTTGCTCGCTTAGGGGCGTTTTCGCTGTCCGCCCTCTACCTGCGGCGTTGCCTTGCTCCGGATGCGGGGTAGTCATTGGGGACGTTCTTAAATGACTAGGTTGGGTAAATTACTTTTCAAGTTTATTTAATCTGCTTTGTTAGAAATTAAGCTGTCTAACTGCTTAAAGTAATCAGCAGCCTTCATCTGCAATTGAAAATATTGCTCGAAAAATCGTTCAAGAAGTCGCGGGGTGATTTTTACCGCGTCGCGCGTCAAGTGATTTGGCAAGTTCTTGGTTAGATATTGGTCAGTTTTGGGGCAACTTTGCCAAAAGCTTGACAAATGCAGATTTAGACGTCGATGAATGAACATTTCAGGCAGGTTCCAAGCAAAAATCTGGGCTGATTCTCGATAATCGTCTTCAATCGTCCCTTGCCAAGCGCTAGCCTCGCGTACAATCTGCTCCGACATTCGCGCGCCGTCCGGCGCTTAAGAGGGGAGGGCCCCATGGCAAACGAGATTTGGACCATCAAGCGTTGTCTCGAGTGGACCAAGGAGTACCTGGCCGAGCGCGGCGAGGAGCACCCCCGTCTTTCTGCCGAGTGGCTGCTGTGCGCCGCCACGGGCCTGGCGCGCATTGACCTATATATGCGTATGGACGAGACGCTTAACGCGGCTCAGCTCGAGACCATGCACGCGGCCGTTGTTCGTCGCGCTAAAGGTGAACCGCTGCAGTACATCACCGGCAGCACGCAGTTTCGCATGATCGACGTCGCGTGCGCCCCCGGCGTGCTCATTCCGCGTCCCGAGACCGAGATGCTCGTCGAGGAAGTCCTCAATTATCTGGATGCCGAGGTGCTGAGCCCCGAGGCTGCCGCCCGTCAGCGCGTTGAGCTGCCCTGGAACGATGAGGTTGAGGAGGCACGCAAGGCCGAGGCCGCGCTGGCAGACGAACGCGCGACCGCCGAGCGCCGTGCCGCTAACCTGACGGCCGCCGACGAGGCGGCGCTGGGCGGCGATGTGCTGGGCAGTCGCGCCTATGCCGAGGAACTGGCCGACCGCGAGGCTGAGGAAGCCGCCGCGCAGGCAGCAGAAGCCGAAGCTGCCGAGTCCGAGCTCGACGAATACGGCATCGCCATCGAGGGTGCCGACCAGGAGACGGCTTCAGCTCAGGATGCCGCTTCGCCTGCCCCAGCCGAGCCCCGCATCGCCCGCGTTCTCGAGGTCGGCTGCGGCACGGGCTGCATTTCGCTCTCCCTTGCCTGGGAGCGCCGCGGCCACGTTACCTGCACCGCCACCGATATCGAGCCGCGCGCTATCGATTTGGCCACCAAAAACCGCGATGCGCTTGGCCTCACGTCCGACGAGGTCGCCTTTAGCCTCACGAACCTGGTGAGTTCCATTCCCCGCGAAGAGTGGGGCACGTTCGACGTGCTTGTCTCCAATCCGCCCTACATTCCGACCGACGTCATGCGCTCACTGCCGCACGAGGTCAAGGACTTCGAGCCCGACCTGGCGCTTGAGGGCGGCGCCGACGGCCTCGATATTTTCCGCCGCCTGCTCAATGCGGCGCCTTACATGCTGCGCGCCGGCGGCCTGTTTGCCTGCGAGCTCTACGAGGGTGCCCTCGATGCCGCGGCCGAGCTCTGTCGCCAGGCAGGCCTTTCGGACGTGCGTATCGTCCATGACCTCACCGATCGCCCCCGCATCGTCCGAGCCATCGTCACCGAGCCCAAACAGCGTATTTAAGCTGAATTAATAGACATTTGCGCAAGCTTGTCCTTGCAATATACCGTAAAACTTCTACTATAGAAGGAGAAAGGTATGTCAAATCAGCTGCATCGGTACCGTATCGTGCTTGATTACATTGAACCTTGGCTTGATGAGCAGGATGAAGCTACGCTGAAGCAGATTTATGCAGACCTTTTGGTGCTCGAGAAGGAAGGTCCCAGCCTTGGTCGTCCGCTGGTTGACCGCGTAAAGGGCTCGAAGCTTCATCATTTAAAGGAGCTGAGAGTGACGTCGTGTGGTGGGCAGGTGATTCGCATCCTCTTCGCCTTTGACCCCAAGCGCCAGGCGGTATTGCTATTGGCGGGTGATAAGTCGCGAGCGGGATCGTCAAGGGCAAAATGGAACGGTTGGTATGCGATCAACATTCCAAGGGCCGAGCAAATATACCGTCGCCACGTAAGGAGGCTCGATCGAGATGGAACTGCATGAGTATATGGAATCTCGCGGGATAACACGCGACTCCATTACCGCCGAGCAGGAGAGGACTCGCGATCGTATCGAAGCCTATAAGCTTGCTCAGATTCGCAGGTTAAAAGATCTAACACAGGCGTCGGTCGCCCAGTCGATGGGCGTTTCTCAAAAACGTGTATCCGAGCTCGAGCGTGGGGAGTTGGGTTCGATGAGGCTCGACACGCTGAGCAGGTACGCAGAGAGCCTCGGCGGAAAACTGGTTGCAAGCATCGAGTTTCCCGATCGTACCGTTACGCTTGCGCGCTAAAAATCTTCAATTAACCCCCTCACTTTCACCGACTACTAGAGCCGCTCACCAAACCAACATGCGCTCTGGGCAAATAGGTTGAACGTTTCGTGCGAGAATGCCCCACAGTAAACAAACTTGCACCAGAGCGTAAGGGGCTGGCATACACATGCAGACGGTCTATCGGGTATACGAGGGAACGCGCGAGCCGCATCGGCTTGCCGTCGAGCGCACGGCCGAGGTGCTCGGCTGCGGCGGCCTGGCCTTGATCCCGACCGAGACCGTCTACGGTGTCGCCGTGGCAGTCAACGCCTTCTCGGACGCCGTGCCCCAAGATACAGGCGAATTCCCATCGTGGCCGCGCGATCCGCAGGCTGCCGTCAATGGCGCCGCGGTCCCTGCGCTCGGTACCGGCTACCGCCGTATCTTCACTCTCAAGCAACGTGAACTCACCCAAACGGTCGCCTGGCTGGTCGATGGCGTCGAGGCACTCGACCGCTATGGCGTGGATATCCCGGAAGATGCCCGCGTACTTGCGCGACGATGCTGGCCGGGAGCCCTGACTATCGTGGTCAAGGCGGCTCCCTGCGTGCCGACCTTTATGCGTGCTGCCGACGACACCGTGGCCCTGCGCGCTTCGGCCTCTCCCGTGGTCCAAGCGCTCATCCGCGCCTGCGGCAGTCCCCTTGCCTGCACGAGCGCCAACACACACGGCGCGCCCTCGCCGGCAAGCTTTGCCGCCGTCGAAGGTCGCATCCTGGAGGGGGTCGATGTTGCCGTCGACGCCGGCGAGACCCCGTGTCGCGACGCCTCGACCATCGTGTCGTTCCAGCACGGCGGGCTTCAGATCCTGCGCCAAGGTGCACTTCCCGCATCAGAGATCGAACGGGTCCTGTCCGACCCGATGCAATAGAAAGGTGTAAGCGATGTCGTTGAATCTGGGCAGCCTGGGCATGGAAGATGCCTCGTTTAACTTTGGCGGTTCCTACATCATGGCGCTCGACTGCGGCACCACCTCGGTACTTGCGACCATCGTCGACGAGTACGGCTGCATCGTCGCGCAGGCACGTCGTAGCGTCAAAACCAGCTTCCCGCGTCCCGGTTGGATAGAGCAAGACCCCATGGAGGTGCTTGCCAGCCAGATCGGCGTGATGATGGAGGTCCAGTTTAAGAGCGGCATCCATTCTGACCGCATCGCCGCCATCGGTATCTCCAACCAGCGCGAGACCACGGTGGTGTGGGACCGCATAAGCGGCCAACCCATCTATAACGCCATCGTGTGGCAATGCCGTCGCACCGCACCTCTGATCGACGAGCTGGTCGAGCGAGGCGCAGAAGAGCTGGTGCGCTCCCGCACGGGACTCACGCTCGATCCGTATTTCTCGGCTTCCAAGGTGCAGTGGATCCTCGACAACGTCGACGGTGCGCGTGAGAGCGCGGCGGCGGGCGACCTCATGTTCGGCACCATCGACACCTGGCTCATCTACAACCTCACCGGCAGTCAGGTCTTTGCCACCGACTACACCAATGCCAGCCGCACGGCGCTCTTTAATATCCATACGCTCGATTGGGACGACGACCTGCTGGCGCTCTTTGACGTTCCACGTTCCATGATGCCCGAGGTTCGTTGGAGCTCGGGCGACTACGGCCGCGTCGCGAGCGACATCATGACCAACATGCCGCCCATCATGGGCGTGGCGGGCGATCAGCAGGCGTCGCTGTTCGGCCACTGCTGCTTCCATCCCGGCCAGACCAAAAACACCTATGGCACGGGTTGCTTTATGCTCATGAACACCGGCGACGAGGTCGTCGAATCCAAGAACGGTCTGGTCTCCACGATCGGTATCGCCGCGGACGGCAAGATCAGCTATGCGCTCGAGGGTTCTATCTTTGCCGCCGGCTCAACCATGAACTGGCTGCGCAACAACATGGGCATCATCTCGAGTGTGAGCGAGTCCGCGCAACTCGCCGTTTCAATCAACGACAACGAGGGCTGCTACTTCGTTCCCGCCTTTGCGGGTTTGGGCGCTCCCTGGTGGGATCCGCGTGCCCGCGGTATCGTGTGCGGCCTGACCGGTGCCTCGAGTCGCGCGACCATTGTGCGTGCGGCCTGCGAGTCCATGGCCTACCAGAGTTATGACGTGCTGCGCGCCATGGAGCAGGACGTGGGACTTTCGATTGAGCGCCTGTCCGTCGATGGCGGCGCCTCACGCAACGAGTTCATCATGCAATTCCAGGCCGACCTGCTGGATATCCCCGTGCTGCAATGCGAGACGGTGGAGACCACGGCAATCGGTGCCGCGTACTTGGCGGGTCTTGCCGTCGGCTATTGGGAAGACCTGGAGGAGTTGGAGCAAAATGCCCAGATCGTTAGGACCTTCCTTCCCCATATGTCCGCCGAGCGTCGCGAGCAAAACCTTGCGGGCTGGCGTGATGCAGTCAAGCGCTCGCTCAGTACCGCACAGTAGGGCTGCGATGGGCTGCTCGATACAACAAACCGCTAAACTTATGCATGGCGTGCGGCGGCAACATTGCTGCGCGCCTTGTCAGCAAGGCCGTTTTGCGGCCGCAACGAAAGGGGCAATCAACCCATGACCGTCACCTACGATGCGTCCCGTGTGACGCTTGTCGATCATCCGCTCGTCCAGCACAAGCTGTCGATCCTGCGCGACAAAAACACCGGCACCAACCAGTTCCGCCAGCTCGTGCGCGAACTCGCGCTTTTTGACGGCTACGAGGCCATGCGCGACCTGCCTATGGAAGACGTCGAAGTCGAGACCCCCATCACTACCGCCACGTTCAAACAGCTCGCCGGCAAGAAACTCGCCATCGTGCCCATCCTGCGTGCGGGCCTTGGCATGGTCGACGGCATTCTCGACCTGGTGCCCTCCGCTCGCGTAGGCCACATCGGTATGGAACGCGACGAGGTTACCCATGAGCCGCATGAGTATTACTGCAAGATGCCCAAGGATATCGACCAGCGCATCTGCCTGGTCGTCGACCCCATGCTCGCCACGGGCGGTTCGGCCGAGATGGCCATCAGCTACCTGCGCGAGCGCGGTGTCAAGGACATCCGCATGCTGTGCATCGTCGCTGCCCCCGAGGGCCTCAAGTCGCTGACCGAGAAGGACCCAGATGTGCATATCTATACCTGCGCTATCGACGACCATCTCAACGAGGCTGCCTACATCGTTCCCGGCCTGGGCGACGCCGGCGACCGCATCTACGGCACGCTGTAATCTCTGGGCCATACCGGCTAACGTCGAAAATACGAAGAAATGGTGCGCGCGGACGAGTAAAAGACGTCCACGCGCACTCCTGTTAACGGACGTTTTGCCCTGCAGGGTTCGAGAAAAACGTATTACCGTACCTGCGGCATAAAGAAGGTCTTAAGAAAACGAACAGGTGCGTATTAACCGATGCTTTTTCGGTTGTACTTTAGCGATTGGCTCGTACAATAGTCACCAATGTTTGGCGGGAACTGTTCTGTGAGGCGTTAAAAAAGGAAAGTGAGGACGCCAATGTTTCAGATAGCCGATCTGCTCGCTATCGTTGCAGGCGCCATCGCGGGCGCAATTGCCTTCCTTCCCTTTGTCTTTACGCTCAAGCCGGTTCTTGACGATAAACAGAATGCGGACATGCTCAAGGGTATGGTGAGTCTGGCGGTCTCGGCAATCGCCCTGCTCGTCTTTACCTTGGTTGTGTTTGTGTTGTTCGGAGAGGCATTTCGCATGTTCCTCCTGGGCGAGGCGATCGGCTTCGTGGCCTTTATGGCCGCCTGCACGGTTCGCGTCGCCAAGGCGCTGCGAGATCCTCATGAGGTCGAAAGGTAAGTCGTGGAAATTTTTGAAAAGCTGCCTGATGAGATTAATCATCTGGTCAGCGAGTTCAGCTCCACCCCTGTCGTGGGCGATCTGAGCTGCGGCATCACGCAGTACTCGTTTTGGCTGATCGTCTCCACGATCGTGCTCCTGATCGTCCTGGCCGTGTTCAAGAAGAAGCAGGCCCTGGTTCCCAAGGGCTTCTTCGTCAACGGTTTCGAGTACATCATCGAGTACGTCGAGAACGATATCGGCAAGGGCGTCGTGGGTGAGAACTGGAAGAAGCACTTCCCGTTCCTGTGCTCGCTTTTCCTGTTCATCCTGATCAATAACATGATCGGCCTGATCCCGGGAATGAAGCCCGGCACCGGTGCAATCGGCTCCACCGCCGCGCTCGCCATCTTCGCCTTCGTGTACTTCATCTACTACGGATGCAAGGCTCACGGCGTGATCGGCTACATCAAGAGCCTCGCCCCGCAGGGCGTGAGCTTCCCGATGAACGTGCTCGTGTGGGTCGTCGAGCTTTTCTCGACCTTCCTGCGCCTCATCACGCTCGCCGTCCGTCTGTTCTGCAACATGTTCGCAGGACACGTGGTCATGGGCTCGTTCGCCATCATGGCGAGCATGTTCATGCAGCCGCTGCTTCAGCAGGTTTCCGCGGCCCACGCCGTCGGCGCCCTGCCTTCGCTTGCCTGGCTTGCCATCCTCATCCTGATCTATGCGATCGAGCTTGTGGTCGGCGCCATCCAGGCTTACGTCTTCACGGTTCTTACCGCCGTGTATGTCTCCGAGGCAGAGGAGGTCGCGGAGGAGGAGTAGTCTTCCGCTCGCGCCTTAATGGTAAGGCAATTCGTTAAACCGCCGGTGCCCGTACCCATGGAGCCCGGCAGTTATAAAAAGGTTATCCTGCGTGAAATAAGACACGCACGACAAAGGAGGAATCGTGGGAGTTATCGGTTACGGTCTCGGTGTTATCGGCGCTGGTCTTGCTATCGGCCTGTCTGCTCTGGGTGCTACGGGTGCTATGGCCCGTCAGCCTGAGGTCCAGGGCCGCGTGTTCACCGTCTTCATCATGGGCTCCGCCTTCGGCGAGGCTCTGGCTCTGATCGGCTTCGTTGTCGCGCTGATCGTTAAATAGCACGGAGCGTCAAGTATGAATCTTTCATCCCAGAAGAGCGCGATCGCACTCTCCGCGTCCGCGGCCGCGCTGCTCATGCCGGTTTCCGCGTTCGCTGAGGACGGCGCTGCCGGTGCGGACATCCTCATCCCTAAGATGGCGGAGTTCATCCCGGCGCTTATCGCCTTCCTGATTATCTGGATCGTGCTGGCCAAGGTCGCCCTGCCGGGCATCATGAAAACCATGGAGGAGCGCGGCAAGAAGATCGAGGAGAGCCTCGACGAGGCCGAGAAGACCAAGCAGGAGGCTATCGCCAAGCGCTCTGAGTCCGACTCGATCGTCACCGACGCCCGTCGTCAGGCTGCCGACATTGTTCTCGAGGCCCGTAAGGACGCCGAGTCCGAGCGCGCCCGTATCATCGAGGCTGCTCACAAGGAGGCCGAGGAGATCATCGCCAAGGCCCATACGACCGTCGAGGACGAGCGCAAGTCCATCTACGCTGGTGCCGCGAGCTCCATCGCCGACCTGTCCGTTGCCGTCGCCACCAAGATCGTGGGCGAGGCACTCGAGGACGATGCCGAGCAGAAGAAGCTCATCGAGCGCTACATCCAGGAAGCAGGTAGCCTGAATGCCGACTAGCCGCTATCAGGACAAGGTGCTCGAGACCTACGCGCGTTCCCTTTTGGAAGCCGCCAAGGCCGAGAACCATGTGTTCGAGGACCTCGAGATGATCGAGCGCTTGGCTTCTGCCAGCCCCGAGATCATCGCCGTGCTCGACACCATGTCCAAGCGCGACCAGCTCGACCTTCTTCCCAAGGTGGCAGCTGCCTTTAAGTATGTTGCCGAGGAAGACGAGGATGTAGTGGGCGTGACCGTCACCACGGCGATCCCGCTCGACGACGAGCTGCGTCAAACCATCACTAAGAAATGCGAGCAGGACTTCGGCCGCAAGGTATTCCTTATCGAGCAGGTCGACCCGTCTATCGTGGGCGGCCTGGTGCTCGAGGCCCGCGGCGAGCGTCGTGACATTTCCGTCAAGACGCAGCTGCGCATCGCGCAGGAGACCCTCGCAAACTCTGCTAATTCGTACGGAGGTGAAGCCTAATGTCCGAAACCCTCAATGCCCAGGATATCGCCAAGAAACTGCAGGAGCAGCTCACGAGCCTCTCCGCGACGGTCGATACGCATGAGGTTTCAACGGTCGACGAGGTAGGCGACGGCATCGCGCGCGTCTCCGGCCTCAAGAGCGCCATGGCAGGCGAGCTTCTGGAGTTCAAGAGCTCCGATACCGGTGAGACCGTCTTCGGCCTTGCCCAGAACCTTGACCGTGACGAGGTCGGCGCCGTTCTGTTTGGTGCCGTCGACTCCATCAAGGAAGGCGACGAGTGCCGCACCACTGGCCGCATTATGGATATCCCCGTGAGCCGCGCCATGCTCGGCCGCGTCGTCAATCCGCTCGGCCAGCCCATCGACGGCCTGGGCGACATCGTCGCCACGCACCGTCGTCCCATTGAGTTCAAGGCCCCCGGCGTCATCGACCGTACCCCGGTGTGCGAGCCGGTTCAGACCGGCCTGTTGGCCATCGACTCCATGGTGCCTATTGGTCGCGGTCAGCGAGAGCTCATCATCGGCGACCGTAAGACCGGTAAGACCGCCATTGCCATCGACGCTATCCTCAACCAGCGCGGCAAGGGCATGGTCTGCATCTATGTCGCCATCGGCCAGAAGGCCTCCACGGTTGCCAACATCCGCGAGACCCTCGCTCAGCACGGTGCGCTCGACTACACCATCATCGTTTCGGCCACCGCTGCCGATTCCGCCCCTATGCAGTACATCGCGCCTATGGCCGGTGCCGCTATCGGCGAGTTCTTCATGTACAACGGCGAGGACGGCAAGCCCGCCAGCGAGACCAACCCCGGCGGCCACGTGCTCGTCATCTACGATGACCTGTCCAAGCAGGCTGTGGCCTACCGTCAGATGTCGCTGACGCTGCATCGTCCGCCCGGACGCGAGGCCTATCCTGGTGACATCTTCTACCTGCACTCTCGTCTGCTCGAGCGTGCCGTCAAGATGTCCAAGAAGAACGGTTATGGCTCCATGACGGCTCTGCCGATCATCGAGACCCAGGACGGCGACGTCTCGGCCTACATTCCGACCAACGTCATTTCCATTACGGATGGTCAGATCTACCTGCAGTCCGAGCTCTTCTTCCAGGGCCAGCGCCCGGCAGTCGACGTGGGCATTTCCGTGTCCCGCGTCGGTGGCGACGCGCAGACCAAGGCTATGAAGCAGGTCGCCGGCAACCTCCGTCTGGACCTCGCTTCGTACCAGGAGCTCGCCGGCTTTACGCAGTTCGGCTCCGACCTCGACGAGGCTACTCAGAAGCAGCTGACCCATGGTGCCCGCATGACCGAGCTCCTGAAGCAGCCGCGCTACAAGCCGTTTGAGGTTGGCGAGCAGATCGTTACGCTGTTCGCTGGCAACGAGGGCTTCCTGGATGACCTGGAGATCGCCGACGTGCTGCCTTTCCGTGCCGAGCTCATCGAGTACATGGACAATGGCTTTGGCTCGCTGCTCGACAAGGTTCGCGCCAAGAAGATCGATGATGACACCAAGGCTGAGCTCTTGCGCGTCATCGGCGACTTCAAGCAGCAGTTCATGGCCAAGCACCATTCGGATGTTTCTGGATCAGAGGAGAACTAAGCCCCATGGCCAACCTTCGCGACATTAAGAAGCGAATCTCCTCGGTTACCACGACCAAGCAGATCACGCGCACGATGGAGATGGTCTCTACGGCCAAGATCCGTCGTGCCCTCGATCGCTCCAAGCAGGCCGAGCCTTATAAGGAGGCGCTGACCGACGTCATGTTGACGGTCGCCGGCGACGCTTCCTGTTCGGGCACCGATCCCATGCTGCAGAAGCATGAGAGCGTCAAGCATGGCCTGATTGTCGTTATTGCCTCGGACCGCGGCCTTG
Source organism: uncultured Collinsella sp. (assembly GCA_900542635.1). Taxonomy (GTDB): domain Bacteria; phylum Actinomycetota; class Coriobacteriia; order Coriobacteriales; family Coriobacteriaceae; genus Collinsella. The sequence continues at coordinate 5,306 of UQOJ01000022.1, read as the reverse complement.
CCGGCGGTTTCAATACGACGGTGGAGCGCACGGCCGAAAAGCTCGCCGCTTCTTGGGCGAACGACGGCATCGAGTGCGAGATCATCGCGTGCGGGCGTAAGCCGGCCACGTATTTCCGTGACCGCGCAAACGTTGTCATGCACTTTGAGGGCAACTCCTCTGAGCCCGATTTCAATCAGGCCCGCATGATCTCCTCTCATATCTGCGATGCGTATCGTGCCGGTGAGCTTGACCGTGTCGAGCTTGTCTACCACCACGCCAAGAACCGCGTGGATCAGGAGCTTCGCGTCGAGCATCTGTTGCCGCTCGACCCCGAGATGATCGCTATGGCCCACGGTCCGCGTAAGAACGAGACCGACGCCCCTAAGCGCATCTCGTCCACGTTCGAGTTCGTGCCCTCTCCCGAGCATGTTCTCGGCAAGCTTGTGCCGTCTTATATCCTGACGGTCATCTACCAGGCCCTGATCGATTCGGCGGCTGCCGAGCAGGGTGCACGCCGCAAGGCCATGCACTCCGCGACGGAAAACGCCACCGCGATCATCTCGACCCTTACCCGCACGTATAGTCGCGTGCGCCAGGCTTCGATCACGACCGAGATTAACGAGATCGTCGGCGGAGCCTCAGCATTGGAGGAACAGTAATGGCTAATAACACCGTAAAGCTTGCGGTCGAGGAAGCCACCAAGAAGACGACTGCCGGTGATGGTCGCATCGTGCGAATCATCGGTCCTGTCGTCGACGTCAAGTTTGACGGTGCGGTGCCCCCGATCTACAACGCGCTCACGGTCGAGGCCGAGACCCCGATCGGTCATCTGAGCACGATCCTCGAGGTCGAGAGCCAGCTTCCGGGCGGCGTCGTCCGCACGGTCGCCATGTCCTCGACCGACGGCCTGCAGCGCGGCCTCATCGCCACCGATACCGGTGAGCCCATGAAGATGCCCGTTGGCCCCAAGACGCTCGGCCGTATTTGGAACGTCATGGGCAAGCCCGTCGACGGCAAGCCCATGCCCGAGGTGGAGGAGTTCTACCCCATCCACCATGCAGCGCCCCGTTTCGACGAGCTCACCACCAAGACCGAGATCTTCGAGACCGGCATCAAGGCCGTCGACCTGCTCGAGCCCTACATCCGTGGCGGCAAGACAGGCCTGTTCGGCGGCGCCGGCGTCGGCAAGACCGTTCTGATTCAGGAGCTCATCAACAACCTCGCCCAGGAGCACGGCGGCACCTCGGTGTTCACCGGCGTCGGCGAGCGTACCCGCGAGGGCACCGACCTGTTCCTCGAGATGAGCGAGTCTGGCGTTATCGACAAGACCTGCTTGGTCTATGGTCAGATGAACGAGCCGCCCGGAGCGCGTCTGCGCATCGGTCTGGCCGGCCTTACCACCGCTGAGTATTTCCGTGATCGTGGCCAGGACGTTCTGCTGTTCATTGACAACATCTTCCGCTTCTCCCAGGCAGGTTCCGAGGTTTCCGCACTGCTGGGCCGTATGCCGTCCGCCGTTGGTTACCAGCCCACGCTGGCAACCGAGATGGGCGACCTCCAGGAGCGCATTACCTCGACCAAGACGGGCTCCATTACCTCCGTCCAGGCTGTCTACGTCCCCGCAGACGACCTGACCGACCCGGCGCCTGCCACGACGTTTACGCACCTCGATGCCACCACGGTTCTTTCGCGTAGTATTTCGTCGCTCGGCCTGTTCCCGGCTATCGACCCGCTCGCGTCTTCCTCCGACGCTCTCGATCCCTCGATCGTCGGCGAGGAGCACTACCGTGTCGCCGTCAAGGTCCAGGAGCTCCTGCAGGAGTACTCCGACCTTCAGGACATCATCGCCATCCTGGGTATGGACGAGCTGTCCGAGGAGCAGCGCCTTACGGTCAACCGTGCCCGTAAGATCCAGCAGTTCCTCTCGCAGTCCTTCCACGTCGCCGAGAAGTTCACCGGCAACCCCGGTGTCTACGTCCGCGTCGAGGATACCGTCCGCTCCTTCGCCGAGATTGTCGACGGCAAGGCCGATGACCTGCCCGAGCAGGCTTTCCGCTATGCTTCCACGATTGAGGACGTGCGCGAGCGCGCCCGCAAGATGGGGGAGAAGTAGGTTATGCGTATCCGCATCGTGTGCCCCGTGAGCTGCGCCTATGAGGGCGACGCTGCGTTTGTGTCGATTCCGTCCACGGATGGCGAGTTTGGCGTTCTGCCTGCTCACTCCAGCGAGATCTGCACGATCGACCGCGGTTACGTTCGCGTTTCCGATAAGGCCATGGGCACTGTCGACCACACGTTTGCCGTGGCCGGCGGCTATGCCCAGGTTGCGGACGATGTCGTGACCGTTCTCGCCGAGCGCGCTTGCGATTTGGCGACCGTCGATGCCGACAAGCTTAAAGCTGATATTCAAGGTTTTGAAGAGAAGCTGGGTAATTTGTCGGAGGATGATGCACGCCGCGCCTACCTCTATAATGAAATCGCATGGTGTAAGCTCAAGCTTGCCCAATAGTCAAACGATTTAGCGTTCGACCATTTGCGAACACATCATGCCCGGGATGGCTCAGCCACCCCGGGCATGCTTTTTGAAAGGGTAGACCTTGGATATTATCCGCGTTGAGGGTGGCCACGCCATCGGAGGCTCCGTGCCCGTCTCGGGTGCCAAGAACTCCGCGCTCAAACTCATGGCGGCAACGCTTCTGGCGCCGGGCAAGACGACGCTGCAGAACGTGCCCGATATTTCCGATGTCCACGTGATGGGCAAGGTGCTCAAGGGCATGGGCGCTACGATCGATGTTCTCGACGAGCACACGCTCGAGATCGATACCTCTCAGGTCGATTCTTGGGAGGCTCCCTACGAGCTCGTTGCCAAGATGCGCGCTTCCACGGCCGTGATGGGGCCCTTGCTGGGCCGTTTCCATCGTGCCAAGATAGCCATGCCCGGCGGCTGCAACCTGGGTGCTCGCAAGATCGATATGCACATACTTGGTCTTGAGGCCCTGGGCGTTGAGTTCGATACCGCCCACGGTTACATCAACGCTAATGCGCCCCAAGGTCTGCGCGGTACCACCGTCACGCTCGAGTTCGCCAGTGTCGGTGCGACCGAGAACCTCATTATGGCATCCGTGCGCGCGCAGGGTACCACGGTTATCGACAATGCCGCCCGCGAGCCCGAGATCGTCGATCTCGCCAACATGCTCAACGAGATGGGCGCCAAGATTGTTGGCGCCGGTACGCCCGTCGTGACTATCGAAGGCGTGGAAGAGCTCCATCCCGTTACCCATCGCGTGGTGGGCGACCGCATCGAGGCCGGTACCTTTATCGTTGCCGGTGCGTTGATGGCCGACGATCGCGGTGTCGATGTCACGGGCTTTTGCCCCATTCACTTGGGCATGGTGCTCAAGAAGATGGAGCTCATGGGTATCGACTGCGAGCGCGTCGAGGATGGCGTCCATGTAAACCGTGCCGAGCGTATCAAGCCGGTCGACATCCAGACGCTTCCGTTTCCCGGTTTCCCGACGGACATGCAGGCGCAGATTATGGTGCTCTCCGCTCTCGCCGACGGCAGTTCCGTTATTACCGAGAACATCTTCGAGAATCGCTTTATGTTTGCCTCTGAGCTGGTGCGCATGGGTGCCGACATTCGTATCGAGAGCCATCATGCCATGATTCATGGCGTCAAGGGCTTCTCGGGTGCACAGGTTACCTCGCCCGATCTGCGTGGCGGAGCGGCCCTCGTCGTAGCGGGCTTGATCGCCGACGGGACGACCGAGGTTTCGGCCATCCATCACATCAAGCGCGGCTACGAGCAGTTTGTCGAAAAGCTGCAGGCGCTCGGCGCGCATGTCGAGCATGCTACCGTCCCCGATCCCGTCATCTACTAATACAGGTTGCCTATGTTTAATAAAAAGCCCCTCGCGGATACCACCGCCCGAAGACCCTCAACTGGTGCACAGGCCAAGATCTACAGTCGCGATAACGTGGCTCGCTATTCCGAGCGCGCTCGCCAACGTCGTCGTAGCCACACGATTCGTCACGTCGCGCTCATTGTCGTGCTTGGCGTGCTGCTGAGTGCCACTACCGCTGCCGGCCTGTGGTTTGCCACCATTATGGGCAAGCTCGGCGATTCTAATGTCATTACCGACAATCTGCGTCGGGTTCTGGTTGACACCGATGAGGCAAAGGATCCGTTCTACGTGCTGCTTCTTGGCACCGACGGCCGTCCGGGCGAGGATACGTATCGCGCCGACTCGATTATCCTGGCACGCATCGACCCCACGCAAAAGCAGGCGACGCTCATTTCCGTTCCGCGCGACACCAAGGTCGAGTACAAGGGCGAGACCATGAAGATCAACGCCTGCCATACCGTGGGCGGCGCCGAGGCCATGGTCGAGGCGGTCAACGAGCTGTGCGGTGTTCAGATTTCCCACTATGCCGAGGTCAGCTTCGACGGTATGCAGGCACTGATTGATTCGGTTGGCGGTATCGACATTAACGCAACCGATGATGTTGACGACCCCGAGCACCTGGATATTAAGATTACCGCTGGCCAGCAGCATATGGACGGTGCCACCGCCCTTACCTATGCCCGCTGCCGCTACACCTATGCCGACGGCGATTACACGCGCATGCGCCACCAGCGTCAGGTGCTTGGCGCCCTTGCCAACCAGATTCTCAATAACTTCGATGCCACGAAGATCTTTGGCCTGGTTAATTCGCTGTCCGATATGCTCGTAACCGATATGAGCGTTCAGGATATCGTGGCTACGGTCAACGCCATGCGCGGTATGGATGTCGACGGTATCTACTCGGCCAACCTGCCCTCGTATGCCGACGACAGCACCATGATCGACGGTGTGAGCTACGTCTTTGTCTACGAGGACGAGCTCAAGGAAATGATGGAGCGCGTCGATGCCGGCAAGGATCCCAAGGGTCCCAACACCATGGGTCTTTCCGACGGTTCCAGCTCTACGATCGGCGACCTGAACAACAACACGTCTGACGACTACGCAAACGGTACCGCAACCTCATCGGTCAGCTCTGACGATTCCGATGACTCAAGCGATTCGAGCGATTCGGACTACTACGAAGAGCCCACCGGCGACGGCAACGGCTACGAAGCCAACTACTAGAGTTACGCGGTTTTACCAAACCGCGTAACCAGTTGACGCTGCAAACCCGCCAGAGCGGCAATCTGCCTTTCAACTTCGGTGGCATGATCAAAAGATCAATGCCACCTCGTTTCAAGGCACCTTGCTCGCTCTGGCGGGTTTTCGCTCATATGACCCAATCCGCTGTCAAGAGCCACAATGGCCCCGCCGACCGCT
>UQOJ01000021.1 GCA_900542635.1 uncultured Collinsella sp. | reverse complement strand
GTAGCGGGTGGTTTAAAGCTGGCCGCTGCGCGGCCAGCGGACTAAAGTCTTGAAAAAGACCGCCGGCGCGGGGGCAGCGCCAGCGGTCACGTGAAAATCGGGTTTTATTGCCTGTTAAGCGGCGACGGCCTCATAGACCGTAGCGCCCGAGAAGCTGTCATGCAGGCTCTTGCCGGCAATCCACGGCAGCTCGACGACCTCGCAGACCGTGTTGACCAACTCAGAGCAGTCAGTAAAGTGGCCCTTGTCGTTGAGGGCCTCGCAATCCTGAACACGCCAATAGCCATCGGTGTGCGTGATGTAGTACTCGTGATCGTTGATCGACACGAAAGCGCGCGTCTTGGAACGCAGCAGCTTCAGAAATCCTTCGAAATCGGTCTCGACGACATCTCCAGCCTGGAACATGATGTTACCTCCTGGCCCGGCGCCACCACGGCGCATTGATAAACGTTGGTACTCCTTTAGTAAAACCTTTATCAAAGGTTATGCGTTCGTCATTTAGGCAAGTGGTAAAAAACCGCAGGGTAGACGGGATAAAACGTTTAACCATCCCATTTGTTTGTCACATTCTGAAGGTACTTTTATGCAAACCTACTTTCCCAATTGGAATCTATCCTTTTGGCCGGGCAATTGACCGTCTATCGTTTAAGCCCGACGGGTATGAACGGGGCATCTGCAACGCCACCGCAAGGAGACACCATGGAGACTATCGAAGCACTCATTCACCGCCGCAGCTGCCGCAACTACAGCGATCGTCCCGTCGAGGCTGAAAAGCTTGCACGTATTATCGAAGCCGGCCAATATGCACCGAGCGGCATGGGCCGCCAGCCGGTGACGTTTGTCGCCGTCACCGACCCCGCGACCGTCGAGCATCTCTCACAGCTCAACGCCCAGGTCATGGACAGCAACAGCGACCCCTTCTATGGCGCCAAGACCGTTGTGGTGGTGCTGGTTGACCGCAGCGTGCCCACACATCTGGAAGACGGCTCGCTCGCCATGGGCAACTTGCTCAACGCCGCCTATGCACTGGGTGTCGATTCGTGCTGGATTCACCGCGCGCATGAGGTCTTTGACTCGCCCGAGGGCCTGGAGCTGCTGGCCAGCTGGGGCCTGCCCGCCGACGGCAGCCTGCGCGGCGTCGGTAACTGCATTCTTGGCTACGCCGAGGACACGCTACCCGAGGCAAAGCCGCGCCGCAACAACGTGGTGTACGTGAAATAGTACAGGAACGTCAGCAGGGGTAGCTAATTTGGGACGGGGCTATTTTAGCTACCCCACTCGCAACTTATATTGACGTCGCCGTTGTCGTCGTTTCGTTCGTCTGGGCCGTTTCGGCGCCATCGCCCTGTTCGTCCTCGTCCTTTTGCGCATCGGCGATGGTGGAGGCCGCCGCAACGATACCGCGCTGGGGCGCGACGCTCGTCTGGGCCTGAGCGCCCTCGACAACTTCTGTACCTACATGCGCGAGCTCGGGCGATTTAAACATTGCGTCCAAGTTGGCGCCACCGCCGGCATATCCGAGCGCAGCGAGCGCGATGACGATCACTGCAACGGCGGCCACGATCGGCACGTAGCGATGCCAGCCGGCGGGATTGAGCCCGCTGCGGCGAGCCGCCCCGCGGCTGATGTAGCCGAGCGTTCCGTCGTGCTTGAGCTTTGAGCCCACCACGCGTTTGCGGCCCCACAGCGAGGACTCTGCCTGCATTGCCAAGCGGGCGCTTGCCGAAGGATAGCCGTATTTAGTGCGCTTGAACGAGCCATCAAACCCCGAGGCGTGTTTGCCCCACGTCACCGATGTTGTGCGTCGGTTGACCGGCGCGGCACTCCGCCTTCTGCGGCTCGGTTTTGAAGTCTCAGCCATATGCCCTCGCACGCCGTAACCAAATCGAAACAATAACGCTTTGGACTGTAGCACACGTGTCGCGTGCGGTCACGGGCGCCTCGCTCAACGGTCATCGTCCTTCAGCAAGCGCCACAGCGTTGTACGGCTTATGCCCAGCACCTCCGCCGCACGGGTTCGGTTGCCGTGGAGGTGGCCTACAACCAGATGCGCGACATCTCGCTCGGTATCGGCCAGCGGTCGCAGGATATACAGGTCACTTTCGAGCGTCGGGGCGCCAAAGGTTGCGGTCTTAATCACGTCCTCTTGGGCGAGCACTTCCTCCGCCACAGCGCGGTCCACCGTGCCCGCCCCCACCAATATATACAGTCGTTCCGAGACCTCGCGGAGCTGCAGATAATTGCGCGGCCAGTGGTAAGCATCGAGCGTCTTCGTCGCCGCGGCAGACAGTGTGGGCGCTGCCGTCCCAAATGCGTCAGCGAGATATTCCAAATAGCGCGCAACCTTCGTCGACGCGGCTCCCTGCTCGGCGATTGCCGGCGCCACGCTCACCGCACAGGCGAAACGCTCGGTCACAAAGGCGGCTTGATCACTTTCGCCGCCGCCCGGCATGTCATTCGCTGTCAGCACCACATGGCAGCGCGTCGCCAACGCGGTGTCGGTCATCGTGGAGACCAGCTCGCGGAGGCGCTGGGGGACAACCGCGTTCCAGCCCTCAATGCAAAGGGTCAGCCCCGTTTGGAACAACGGCGATTCGGCGCTTTTGAGCACATGGCGCCAACCGCGCTCGGTGAGCTCATCGAGCGCAACGGAAACAAAGGGCTGATCGGCAAAAGGACCGTCCAGATAGAGGCGCTTGGCGATCTCGACCTGACCCGCTCCCAGCTCGCCCTCGAGCATAAGGGGCACACCGCGCGCGTAGCTCTCGGCAACCGGCGCAGCCACCGAGGCCGCCCCCTCAACGATGCCGTACGCGCTCGATTCGTAGCGGGCCTCAACTTCGTCGGCGTTGAGCCACTCGATGCCCGCATGCGCCGCGGCACCGCGCACCTCGCGGACCACGACGACCCAAAGCCCCCCGCCCTCTTTGTCGGTGGGGCGAACGGTCAGGCTCAGGCGCGTACCCTCACGCCCCATAACCAGACGCGCGCCGTCTCCTATACGGTCGAGGCGCTCAGCGACAAAAGTCGCCACACCCCGCTCAAGCGCCGCGTCATTCATGGTCGAGATCGCGACGTCCCCACGCGCATCGATTGCCAATGCCGATGCCCCGGCAGCAGCCAGGGCATCGGTCAAGATGTTCAGCTTGGCATCGCTATCCATGATTTGCCCCTGTCTGCAGCGACGTGCAACCGCCGGCGGTCGCACGACCGAGTGTTTCAAAATTGAACGATATTGCTCACCAAACACTATAGGGCAGAAAGCGCCGTCCTGCGAGTATAGGTGTTGCCCCGCATCGCCATCCTGGCGGGGCGATAAGAGCTCTTCGGGACTTATAAACCTGCGGACAAGCCATACCCGCAAGAGCTCCTATCGCTCCACCGTGAGAATGCGCTCACCAGCACGCAGCACGCAAACAAGCTACTTCTCTACCAGATTCCCAGTACGTGTTGCATTCCCAAACTCATGCACGCAATGCCAATCCAGCAGCAAAAGCCCAATGCGATGGGCTTGCCGCCCTTTTTGACCAGCTCGACGATATCGGTATTAAAACCAATAGCCGCCATGGCCATCACAATAAAGAACTTCGACAGCTCCTTGATGGGCGCCGTAATGGATGCAGGAAGCTGAAGCACCGTAGTGATCACGCTCGCCAGCACAAAGAACAGCACGAACATGGGAAACGCGCGTTTAAGGGAGAACGTGCTTTTGGCGTCACCGCCGGCCTTGCGCGCCAGATGCATCTGCCAGCAAGCAAGCGCCAGCGTGATGGGAATGATGGCCAGCGTCCTGGTGAGCTTGACCACCGTGGCGCTCTCGAGCACATTGGCGCCGGGATGCATGCTGTCCCAAGCGCTCGCCGCAGCCGTTACGGACGAGGTGTCGTTGATGGCGGTACCGGCAAACAGGCCAAAGCCCTCGTTGGTCAGCCCGAGCATGCCGCCGAGCGTCGGAAACACGAGCGCCGCGATAACGTTAAACAGGAAGATGACCGAAATAGCCTGGGCAATCTCGCGATCGTCGGCATCGATGACGGGTGCGGTCGCGGCGATGGCCGAACCGCCGCAAATCGACGAACCCACACCCACAAGCGTCGCGATCTTACCCGGCACGTTCATAACGCGGCAGAGCACAAAGGCGATGACAAGCGAGGTCGAGATTGTCGCCACGATAATCGGCAGCGACTGGGCGCCCTTGGACAGAATCTGGGAGAGGTTCATGCCAAAGCCAAGCAGGATAACCGCGTACTGCAAGACTTTTTTGGACGTATAGGTAACGCCGGCGGCGAGCTGTTCGCGACGATTCTTGGGAAAGACGAGCGCCAGGACCATGCCAAAGAGGATGGCAAACACCGGACCGCCGACCACTTCAATTTGTTTGCCGAGCAACGTCGCGGGAATGGCGATGATCAGGCAGAACAAGACGCCTTTCCAGCGCTCGCGTACGAAATTTGCCAGTTGCATATGGGATTCCTTCTTTCTATTTCACGTTTGCGACGGCTTATGATACGGCAACATTGAGCGCAGCCTTGCGCAAACACAGACTAAGATGCCGCAATAGTTCTCAGGCAACAGCCGAATTACCCACCGCGGAGAGCTGATTCGCGGCATAATTAACAACTGACATATGAGTTTGATAGAACAGTTGCGAGGCGCTATGGAAGAATCGATGCACGTCGGCGAGCAGGAAACGAGCCTACAGGACCAGTCCTACCACACCATTCGACGCAAAATCGTCTACCTGGACTACAAGCCGGGCGAAAAGCTGGGCGTCAAGCAGCTTTGCGACGACCTGGATATGGGGCGCACCCCTGTGCGCGAGGCTTTGGTTCGCTTGGCGCAGGAAGGCCTGGTGCGCACCGTGCCCCAAAGCGGCACCTATGTCTCACCCATCAACCTCACCCTTGCCGAGAGTGCCTGCTACATCCGCGAACATCTGGAAAAGCAGGTGATCGTGGAGTGCTGTGCGCGCGCCACATCGGCCGGCATCGAGCAGCTCGACCGCGCCATCGCGCTGCAGGAAAAGGCCATGGCCGAAGAGGATCGCATCGGCTTCTTTTTGAGCGACAACCTCATGCATCACATGATTTTTAGCATCGCATGTCGCAGCACCGTGTGGTCGTGGCTCGAAGAGACCAATGCCGACCTGGAGCGCTTCCGCTGGTTGCGCGCCGCCACGCAGGTTCTCGACAATCAGGACATCGTGAACGAGCACAAGCAGATTCGCCGCGCTATCGCCGGTCGCGACCCCATCGAAGCGAGCTTTTTGGTCAGCAAGCACCTGCACATGATGTTCCGCAACCAAACCGAGGTTCTGGACCAGTTCCCCGAGTACTTCGAGACCAGCAAGCTCCGCTAACCTGCCAAAAAGGGACAGGTTCATTTTGGCAGGTTTTATCTGGTCAAATGAAACAAGGCCCGACTCCGCCACAACGGAGCCGGGCCTTAGTTGTTAGAACGACGGAACTCGATTACTCGACAGTAACGCTTTTCGCCAGGTTGCGAGGTTGGTCAACGTCGCAACCGCGCAGGATGGCCACCTCGCGGGCGAGCAGCTGCAGCGGAACGCTCGCCGTGATGGGGCTGAACACGTCGCGGACTGCCGGCACGCGGATGATGCAGTCGGCGATCTTGTTGATCTCCTCGTCGCCCTCGGTGGCAACGACGATGACCTTGGCGCCGCGTGCCTTGCACTCCATAAGGTTCGACACGGTCTTGTCGTAGGTGGCGCTCTTGGTGGCCACGGCGATGACGGGGAAGCCCGGGTCGATCAGGGCAATGGGGCCGTGCTTCATCTCGCCGGCGGCGTAGGCCTCGGCGTGCAGGTAGCTGACCTCTTTGAGCTTGAGCGCGCCCTCGTAGGAAATAGCGGCACCCATGCCGCGACCCACGAACAGTGCGGACTGCGCGTCCTTGCACAGCAGGGCGGCCTCATGAACGGCCTCGGTTTGGGTATCCAAAATCCACTGGATCTGCTCGGCCGTATCGGAAAGCTCACGGAACAGCATGCGCGCCTGCTTGGTGGTCAAGCGGTACTTGACCTGCGCCAGCAGCAGAGCCAAAAGCGTGAGGCTCACAACCTGGCCGATAAAGCTCTTGGTCGAAGCGACCGCGATCTCCTTGTTGGCCTTGGTGTAGATGACGCCGTCGCTCTCACGCGCCACGGGGCTGCCCACCACGTTGGTGATGCCGAAGACCTTGGCACCCTTGATGCGTGCGTCGCGAATGGCGGCAAGGGTATCGGCCGTCTCGCCCGACTGGGACACGGCAACGACAAGCGTCGTCGGCGTAATGATGGGATTGCGATAGCGGAACTCGCTGGCTGCCTCAACCTCAGTGGGGATGCGAGCCCAGCCCTCAATGAGATTCTTAGCAATGAGGCCAGCGTGATAGCTGGTGCCGCAAGCGATCACGTAGACGCGGTCGATGTCGTTGAGTTCCTCGAGCGAAAGGCCCAGCTCGTCGATGTCGAGCTCGCCGGCCGGCGTCATACGACCGACCAGCGTGTCGCGCACGACGCGCGGCTGCTCGTGGATTTCCTTGAGCATAAAGTCGGGATAACCGCCCTTTTCTGCCATGTCCAGGTCCCAGTCGATGTGGGTGACCTTGGGCTCGATAACGTTGCCGGCCTCGTCGGTGTACTCGACGCCTGCGGGCGTAAGCTTGGCAAACTGACCGTCCTCGAGCACCACGACATCGCGGGTGGCGTCGATGAGCGCGATGACATCGGAGGCAACATAGGCGCCGGTCTCGCCCGCGCCGACCACGATCGGGGAATCCTTGCGGGCCACGGCGATCACGCCGGGCTCGTCAGCGCACACGGCGGCCAGACCATAGGCACCGACCACGTGGGTGCACGCCTCGCGCACGGAGGCCATCAGGTCGTGCGTCTCGGCATAAGCCTCTTCGATCAGATGCGCAAAGACCTCGGTATCGGTCTCGCTCTTAAAGTGGTGGCCGCGACCCTCCAGCTCTTCGCGCAGCTCGGCGAAGTTCTCGATGATGCCGTTGTGGACGATGGCGATACGACCGTCGCAGCTGGTGTGGGGGTGAGCGTTAACGACGGAGGGCTTGCCGTGGGTGGCCCAACGGGTGTGGCCGATACCGCAGGTAGCGTCGCTGTCGATGCTGGAAAGCTCGCTCTCCAAGCCCGCGACCTTGCCCACGCGGCGGATGACATCGAGGTGCGCCGCGGCGCCCTCGCCCACCTCGAGCGCGACGCCCGAGGAGTCATAGCCGCGATACTCCATACGCTTGAGACCCGTGACCAGGATGTTCTTTGCAATATCAGAGCCGGTGTAGCCGACAATTCCGCACATAGGATAAATCCCTTCGTCCGCTTGACTGCAAAACGTCCACGCACAGGGGGCGCTGAGACGCATAACGTTCGAGTATTGTACTCACGCAAACGCAAGCTGATATACCAGAAGTGGTATCTCAACTTAGATACCACCCGATGCACACACGTCCAGCCGGTCCAAACCACCACAATGGGGACAGGCACCTTCGTGGTGGTCGCGCTGGCAACGGCGTTTCCCCAGATAAAACCTGCCAAAAGAAACCTATCCCTTTTTGGTAGGTTTAGGATGCTACAATCTGGCTTGTACTTGAAACGCATCAAAGGGGCCGCTATGGCAAAGGTAAAAATCAGCGACGTCGCGCGCGAGGCCGGGGTTTCGTTGGGCACGGTTTCCAACGCGCTCAACCACCCCGAAAAGCTGCGCCCCGAGACCCTCAAGCTCATCAACGAGACCATCAATCGCCTTGGCTACCTGCCCAACCAAAGCGCTCGTCAGCTCGCGGGCGGCGCCACCAAGTCCTTTGGCCTGGTGCTCCCCCGTCTCGATCACGGCTTTTCGCTCCAAATCGCCAGCGGCGCCCACAACGAGGCCCGCAAGCACGGCTACGACTTGCTCATCGCCAACGCCGATAACGACGATATTCTCGAAGACCATTACCTGCGCTATTTTATGGGCACGCAGATGTCCGGCGTCATGGTTCAGCCCATGGCGTCCCCCGACTGGCATCCGGCCATGACTAAAATGCCCGTGCCGATCGTCCATCTGGACATCCATTGCTCCGAGCCCGGCTACTACGTAGCGGCCGACAACGAGGCCCAGGGTCGCATCATTGCCGAACTTGCCATCGCCCGCGGCGCACGCCATATCACCGTTGTGGGTAGAGCAGCATTTATGCAACTCACCCTGCGCGTCCTTGGCATTCACAAGGCCCTCGCCCTGCACCCCGATATCAAGATCGAAGTCATCGACGCCGGCGAATGGAATACCGCCGCCGACGGCTACGGCATCGGCGCCCAAATCGCCGCGCGCCCCGCCGACGAACGCCCCGATTTTGTCGTCGGTCTGACCGACGTGCTGGCCTCGGGCGTCATCTCGGCGCTGGTCGACAAAGGCATCGCCGTCCCCGGGCAAGTACGCGTAGCAGGTTGCGATGGCAACCCACTCGCTTGGAGCGGATCGGTCCCGCTCACTACGGTAGCGCCCCCGGGCTACGAGATTGGCCGCAAGGGCGTTCAATTGCTCATGGAGCAAATCGAGAACAAGGTCCCGACAAAGACCAGGCATATCCACGTCAGCTCTGCCGCGCGCACCGTCACCGCGGTCACGGCCATCGAGGACATCAACCGCCTAGAACTCGTGCGGCCGTTCCTGCTGGAACGCGCCAGCACCCAGGCAAGCAGCCAGACCGACGCCACGGCCATCAACCTCGGTGCGTATCTATAGCACGCCCGCAAGTATGCTAAGTCGCCGCTCAAGCAAAAGGGGCCCGACCATTGCCGGACCCCTTTTGCTTGAGCGCAAACGTGGGCAATTGCTCGTTTCAACACCGCAATTGTCTAGCGCACGGCCTTGACCGCCGCCGCCAGATCGAACAGCGTATCGAGCACGGCCTCGCAGCCATCCACCACGTCCTGCGGCAGCGACACGATATCGGGGACGGCGAAGACATGGCATCCGGCCGTGATGCCCGAGACGCAGCCGTTGCGCGAATCCTCGACCACGGCACATTCCTCGGGAGCAAAGCCCGCGCGCTCGCAGGCGAGCAGATACATCTCGGGGTCGGGCTTGCCGTGCACGACGTCCTCGCCACACGTTACCGTTTCAAACTTGTCAAAAAGACCGACCATCTTAAGGTTGCGCTCGGCCGTAACGAGGCGCGACGACGTCGCTAGACCCACGTGATAGCCCGCAGCCAGCAGCTCGTCTAGGCACTCGGCGGCGCCGGCCTTAAGTTCCAGTTCGGTCTTGACCATCTCGTCGCGAATCTCCTTGTGGCGACGATAGATCGCCTCGGTGGTTTCATGGCTGCCGTAATGCTTATCAAGGATGTCCATAACATCGGGCAGCGTGCGGCCGATAAACTGATGGATCAGCGCTTCATCAATCGCGAGCCCCAGCTCAGCGGCGCCTGCCTTCCAGGCCTTAATCCCCAAACGCTCGGTGTCGACCAGCGTTCCATCCATGTCAAAAATAACAGCCTTGATCATATCGGCCCCCTCACCGGATTGTGTTACTGTCACTCTACCGCACTTTACAAACTTGTATATAACGTATATAGCATATTGCACTTTCGTTACATAGATAGAAGACTTATGGCAAGTAACGCATTAGGATTATAGTTTTCGACCGAGTACTCAACGATAAGGATCGTTTCATGATTTTAGACACCACGGCACCCGCAGAGGAGCTTCAAGACAAGCTATCGGCGCTCGAACAGCTGCTTTTGGCATACGGGCGCGTGGCTATCGGGTTTTCCGGTGGCGTCGACAGCAGCTTTTTGGCCGCCGTATGCGCCCGCATCATGCCTACCGATACCCTCCTCGTCCATCTCACTACGCCGCTCATCGGCACGCCCGAGCAGGCTTCGTTTGAGCAGTCCGTTGATGGGCAGGCCAATGAGGGGCCGCATTTTAAGCTCCCCGTGCTCAATCTTTCGGTGGATCAGCTGCAGCTCCCCCAAGTAGCCTGCAACGATGCTAATCGCTGCTACCACTGCAAGCACGCCGGCTTTACCGCCATCGTCAACCACGCCAAGTCGCTCGGCTTTCCCACCGTCATCGATGGCAGCAATGCAAGCGATCGCGGTGACTACCGCCCCGGCATGCGTGCGGCAGAAGAGCTCGGCGTACGCTCACCCCTTATGGAGGTCGGCTTTACCAAGGACGAAGAGCGCGAGCTGCTGCGCGCATGGGGCTATCCCGTTTGGAACCTGCCGGCGGGAGCCTGCCTTGCCACGCGCGTCCCCACGGGCGAGGAGCTTACGCGCGAGAAGGTCTCCCTGATTCGCGCCTGCGAGGATTACCTGCACGATCTTAATCTGGCACAGGTACGCGCGCGCTTGGTCGGCGGCTGCATGCATATCGAGGCCGCACCCGCAGATGTCGCCAAGATTGCCGCCCTCGGCGGTGCCGCCGTCGACGACAAGGGCAAGACCCCGCTGCCCGCCGTTATCGAGTCCGCGTTGAGCGAGCTGGGCTGCGACCATATCTCCCCCGAGGTCACCCCCTACATCCACGGCAACATGAACCAGTAACCTGCCAAAAAGGGACAGGTTTATTTTGGCAGGTTTTACCTGGGAAATATCGCAAGGCAATCGCCCCTCTAGCACCCCTCTAGCTTCGAGAGACGCTAGAGGGGCGACCCGGCTGCATCTACTTCTTCCGATATCGGCGATTGCGGCTCGTCGATGAACCCATTACCTCGATGAGTCCTTTATCTGCCATTTTTGGCAGATGGTAACGGACAGACGAAATTCTGACCCCCGATGCAACCGCTATTTCTCGCGCCGTCATATCCACTTCGGCGCTGAGAGCCTCCAGGATCCTATCCGCCGTCGAAGCTGACGATTCTCTGTTCATATCGATAATTTCAAACGTGTCTTTGCCGCATTTTGACAGGAGATGTTTATCCACAAGGTCCCCGCAGATCAGGCGAATGTCATCCGAATCCCACTTCAGGGCCTCTCGTATTTTTTGAACATCGCATACGCACCCATGCTCCCGCATAAACATGAGCAGTGTTTCCTCGCGATCCGTCAGCTCGGTGCCCACATGGCTCTGAATCCACGTGCGGTTTTCAGCAAGCTCCGCCCCGTGCCGGGAAAGCAGCACCGTAAACGAATCGGCCTTAACGATAAATTTCGGCCTGCCAAGCGAACGAGACTCCATCTCGCGAATCATAGCCGGGATACCAGATCCCTGGCTTTCCGCAACGGCCCCCTCGGCATGCTCTAACGGCGTCGCCCCCATTAGGCTCATGAGCTTTGGGTTTCGGCAGCGCGATTCCCCGTCTGCAAGATTGTCCACCGTCTTTCCGCCCCAAAGCCCGCCAGGGTTTTTGATCTCTATTCTGTCTGGATAGATATCGACACTCACGGCCTGCCCCACAAACATGGGCGAATATTCTCGATGGATGCAGGCATTTGCCAAGGCCTCGCGCAAAACCTCCTGGGGAACTTCCCAATCATCCCTTCTGCCAGCGCCTTGCACTATCGCCGCTTTGCGCAAGTTTCGTCCAATCGCGGCAAGGGCATCTTCGATGCAAGCCGGAATCGGGCCATCGCACAACTGGCGGTCAATAAACCGGGGTTGCCCGGGTGCAGATTTTTCCACATCGGAATGAACGGCGACATCGATCATCAGTTTGGGATAGAACTGCTGGGGGTAAATTCCCGCCGACAGAAGCCCCGCGAGCTTCACGGCACCATCCTTTGTAGTGATATTGAGTCTGACCAGCTGCTTTTCCAGCGTATCGGCCCCGCGCAAAACGCGCGGGGTCTGCAGCCGGCGATTTGCGATAATAGACCGCACGACATCTGGATCCAAATCCTCGACCGTTGCCTCCGAAACCACCGTGTCGTCTGCATCGCTCGGGAGCAACGCACTCTGCAGCTCATATAGCTCAGCGGGTGACATCTTGATATCTTTATCATCCACGCGCTTGTAGCTACCGTTCTGCACGCCGCGCGCGCCGATATAGCAAGGTTTCGCTTTAAGCTCAAGTTCAAAGATGCGCACCAGAAGCACCTGGAGCCCGTCGACCTCGCCTCGATCAAGCTCGTACCGCGGCGCATGGGTCACCACTGCCGCTGAGCCTCCGTCTCCGATACCCGAAACAAACTGATCGCGCACCCTATCGATAGCAAAGTTAGCCGAAGGAACAAATCCTTCGGCTTCGTTCAGGCCCAAAATAATGAGCCCACCCGCAGTGTTCGCAAAAGCGCTCACTGTCTCCCATACGTCTGCGCTCAATTTATTCGTGCAGGCTTTAACTTCTACCGATGCGTCATCAGTCCCTCGCCTGCGAAGGCGCTCAACGATAAGGCCAAGGGGTTCATCCAGCAGCATTGACATTCCGTCTCTCTAAAACGATAGATTTATCTCTCTAAAGTATAGTATATCTCTCTAACTTTAGAGAGATATACTATACTTTAGAGAGACATTTAGAGAGATGTATCGAATTCACTGTTAGATTGCCCAATGTTATCTCTTTAACTGACTTTCTCTTTATTGAGACATTTAGAGAGACGAGCGCGACCTCTCTAATCATGGGTTCTTCTTTTTAAAGTGCACACATCCTAACCGTGCCCTAAGTTGCGGTGAAATAGCTCACGATTAACCTACCAAAAAGGGACAGGCTTATTTTGGCAGGTTTTATCTGGAGAAACGCCGACTGATTCCATGTACACAACCGCCGCAGCTCCATATGAGGCAAATGAATCAGTAGCGTCTATCCCAAATCTTAAGTATTTGTTCGATAGAACGGCCCCTGCCGGCTCCTGCTAGACTGGTAGATTCCCAACCGTCCATCCAGGAGCCTCAATGTCGCGCAAGTCCGCTTACAAGCAAGTACTTTCCATCGGCACCGCCGTGGTGCTGGGGTTTGCGCTGTTTACGGGATCGATCGACGGAGCGCCCAAGCTGTTGTCGCCGCAAAGCGATGAGCAGGCGGCGGCTCTGGCCGAGAAGCAAAGCGAGAGCCCCAACCGCACCGACGACGAAGCGGACTTGGTCGCCCGGCTCGAATCGGGAACAACGAGCTCCGAGGACTCCGGCGATGGCTCCGAATCCGCCACGACCAACACCAACGGCAACGTTGCCGAGGACAGCGCCGCCACCCCCATCGACGAGGTTGAAAACCCCGACCTCAACCGCGCCCGCGGTGTTTATCTCAGCAGCATTCCCGACTACGCCGGCAACCCCTACGTTGCCCTTCGCGCCGACAGCACGCACCCGCTCGGCACACCGTCATTCACGCTCGATGAATACGAGCGCGCCACCGAAGAGGGCTGCTTTAAGAAGTTCTCCAAGCTCGACAGCCTGGGCCGCACCCGCAAAGCACTCGCCTGCGTGGGCCCCGAATCACTCGGTCAAGGCGAGCGCGGCGATATCTCGCGTATCCATCCTGCCGGTTGGCACCAGCAGCGCTACGACTTTATTCCGGGCCAGAGCCTCTACAACCGCTGCCACCTTATCGTCTGGTCGCTCTGCGGCGAAAACGCCAACCGCAAAAATCTCCTCACCGGCACGCGCTATCTCAACGAAACGGGCATGCTGCCGTTTGAGGAGCAGATTCTCGGCTACATCCGCGACACGGGCAACCATGTGCTCTACCGCGTCACGCCCATGTATAACGAAGAGGAACTTGTCTGCCGCGGCGCGCGCCTTGAGGCGCAATCGGTCGAGGACCACGGCAAGACCCTGTGCTTCCACGTGTACTGCTATAACCTACAGCCGCACGTGCAGATCGACTACGCCACCGGCCGCAACCAGGCATCCGGAGACTAATGCCGGCCGCGCTGCCCGTAACCAAAAAAAATGATCCGTTTTCCTCCGTCCCAAAGGATCAAATAGGGCCGCCCCGGTTACCCAAGGCGGCCCTTTCGTCAGCACCTACATTGCAGGCAAAATCACACGCTACTTGGCGCGAC
The DNA here is from genome assembly GCA_900542635.1 of uncultured Collinsella sp. Lineage (GTDB taxonomy): Bacteria > Actinomycetota > Coriobacteriia > Coriobacteriales > Coriobacteriaceae > Collinsella. The sequence goes on along the minus strand of UQOJ01000021.1, from coordinate 15,469 downwards.
CCTCCTCATAGCGCTCGACCAGCTTGGCCTGAACGTCATAAGGCACCTGCTCATAGCCTGCGGGCTTCATGGTAAAGTCGCCCGTGCCGCGCGTGATAGAGCGCAGACGAGTCGAGTAATCCGTCAACTCGGCGAGAGGCGCCTGTGCGATGACCACGGTGTCGCCGCGCTCATCGGTCTCCATGCCCGTCACGCGACCGCGCGATGCCGAGATGTCGCCCATCACGGCGCCGGCGTAGCTCTCGGGGATAGTCACCGTGATTTCCTCGATGGGCTCCAGCACCACCGGGTCGGCATCGGCGCATGCCTTGCGCAGGCCGATGCGAGCCGCCGCGCGGAACGCCATCTCGTTGGAGTCGACGCTGTGATACGAGCCGTCATACACCGCGACGCGAATGCCCGTGAGCGGATAGCCGGCAATAATACCGTCCTTCATGGTCTCCTGGACGCCCTTGTCCACGGCAGGGATGAGCGAGCGCGGAATGCGGCCGCCCACGACCTCATCCACAAACTCGTAGCCGTCGCTCGTGCCGTCGGGCCCAATGAGCGGCTCAACGCGCAGCCAGCAGTCGCCATACTGACCGGCACCACCGGTCTGCTTCTTGTGGCGGCCCTGGGCGCTTGCCGTGCGGCGGATGGTCTCGCGATACGGGATGCGGATCGGCACGCTCTTGGCAGCGACCTTGGTGCGGTCCTCCAGACGGTTGAGCAGCACCGAAACCTGCGCCTCACCAACGGCGGAGATAATGGTCTGGCCGGTCTCCTCGTCGCGGTCGATGCTCATGGTCGGATCGGCCTTGCAGGCCTTCTCGATAAACGTGTAGAGCTTCTCTTCGTCGCCGCGATTCTCGGCCTCGATGGCAATGCGGTACTGCGAGTTGGGGAACTTAAACGCCGCAGCCTCGACCTTGCCGGTAATCGAGAGCGTATCGCCCGTCTCGGCCGCCAGCTTGGGTGCCACGATAATGTCGCCGGCATAGGCGTGACCGACCTCGGTCATGTCGCGGCCGCACATCACATACAGGTGAGCCAGACGGTCGCCCTTGCGCGTGCGGGCGTTGACCAGCTCAAGGCCCGGCTCAAGCGTGCCCGTCAGCACCTTGATAAAGCTGATGCGACCCTGCTGCGGATCAGCCAGGGTCTTAAACACAAACGCCACCGGACGATCATCGTCGCTCGAAATCTTGAGCGAATCGCCGTCGATAAGCGGCATCTCGCCGTAGTCGGTCGGCGCCGGGAAGTACGTCGCGATGTCGTCCATCAGCGAGTTGACGCCCTGCTCCTTAATGCAATCGCCCGCAAAGACCGGCACAAAGATGCGCTCGGCGATCGCCTTCGACAGCAGGCCTTCAAGCTCCTCCTGCGTCAGCGTCTCCTCGCCTTCCAGGTACTTCATCATCAGCTCATCGTCGGCCTCGGCCACCAACTCGCACAGATGGTCATGGGCCTCCTCGGCCTGGGCACGATACTCCTCGGGAATCTCCGACTCAACGGCTTCGGTGCCGTTGCAATGGCGCGCCTTCATGCGCACCAGGTCGATGATGCCGTCAAAGTCCTCGCCCTCGCCCCAGGGAAGGGTCACGGCGCCCAGGCGCGTGCCAAAGCGCTCCTGCAGCAGGTCCATCGTGGTCGCAAAGCTGGCCTCGGAGCGCGACAGGCGGTTTACGAACACCGCACGCGCCAGGCGCAGGTCCTCGGCGGCATACCAGAGCTTAACCGTCGTAGGCTGCGGGCCGGCCTCGGCGTCGACCACAAACAGAGCCGTCTCGCAGACGCTCATCGCGGCAAAGGCGTCGCCGATAAAATCGGGGTAGCACGGGGCATCGAGCACATTGATGCGCGCGCCCTTCCAGTCGATCGGCGCAATGGTCGTCGAGATGGAAAACGCACGCTTGACCTCTTCGGGGTCATAGTCGAGCGTGGGCTTGGTGCCGTCGTGGCCGCCCAGGCGGGCGGTCTTGCCGGAAAGGTGGAGCATGGCTTCGGCGAGTGAAGTCTTGCCCACCCCGCCTTGGCCTACGAGCACCACGTTCCTTACGTTACCGGTCTTGGGAGCACCCATGATGACCTCCTTGCAGGGCCGCGCGCAATGCGCGACGCCAACGGGGAGAGTTCGCGGTCGGTGCCATCCCGGGAGCAGCATGGTCGGCAGCCGAGCCGACTCACCCTCCAAATGTCCTATGCCACCACCCTACCCTCACGGGCGGCTGTCCATGCATACCTTTCGGCGCACGTATGAATACAGGCGGCGAGAGGAAGAGACAAGCTTGTGAGGCGATTATTGAACCCCGTCGATGCAAACAAAAAGCCGCCACAGACCGTAAGACCTGCGGCGGCTTCGCCTCAATTAATAGTTGAGTAAATTCCTGAGCCTACCCCTCGATACGGCTCAAGAACTCACGCGTGCGCTGCTCGTGCGGATGGCCGATAACCTGATCGGCAGGCCCCTCCTCGACAATACGGCCTCCGTCCATAAAGACCACGCGATCGGCAACATCGCGCGCAAACTGCATCGCGTGGGTCACAATCACCATCGTCATATTCTGCGCGGCAAGGTCTTTAATGACACGCAGCACCTCGGCCGTTAGCTCGGGATCGAGCGCCGAGGTCGGCTCGTCAAAGAACAAGATCTCCGGGTCGAGCGCCAAGGCGCGGGCAATACTCACGCGCTGCTGCTGACCGCCCGAAAGCTCGCACGGCACCTTGTTCTCGTTGCCCGTCAGCCCCATCTGTGCAATAAGCTCGTGTGCACGGGCCTCCGCCTGCTCGCGCGGGCGCTTAAGCACGCGGATCGGCGCGTCGATGATGTTTTTCATCACGGTATAGTGCGGGAACAGGTTGTAATTCTGAAACACCAGACCAAACCGCGAGCGCGCCTGTTTAGGTACATCGCCCTTCGCATAGACTGCGCCCGAACCCGCATCCGTCGCAACGGCAAGGTCACCAAACGAGAGCGAGCCTCCGTCGAGCATCTCGAGCAGCGTGGCACACCGCAGCAGCGTGGACTTGCCGCCACCCGAAGGCCCGATAATCGCCACGACCTCGCCACGCTTGACCTCGAGCGAGATATCCTTGAGCACCTCATTGCCGCCAAACGCCTTACGCGCGTTCGATATATTCATTACCGAATTAATCATGGTAGTAATCCAATTTTTTCTCGGCGGCGCCCAGCAGCATCTCGACCACAAAGTTAAAGACCCAGTAGATCAGTGCCGCAATCGCAAACGGCACCATGCTCACCTGCGAGGCGACCAGCGCCTTGGCGGTCGAGAACATCTCACCCACGCCAATGGCAAACGCCAACGACGTGTCCTTGACCAGCGTGATGATCTCGTTGCCCATCGCCGGCAGAATGCGCTTGGCGACCTGCGGCATCACGATATACAGAAACGTCTGCACGCGCGAATAGCCCAGCACCTCGGCAGCCTCGTATTGACCGCGAGGAATGGACTGCAGGCCCGAGCGATAGATCTCGGCAAAGTAACCGGCGTAGTTGATGATGAACGCCACAACGCACGCCGTCCACTTGGAATCGGGCGTGAGCGAAATACCAAACACGTAATACGGGGCAAAGTAGATGGCAAACATCTGTAGCATGAGCGGCGTGCCGCGCATCACCGAAATATAGATGCGCGCAATCCAGCGAAGCGGCGCAATTTTGCTCATGCGCATAAACGCCACGGGGATTCCCAGCGGAATCGACCCGAGCAGCGTCAGCACAAACAACTGCAAACTGACCAAGAATCCCTGGCCAAGCATCTGCATCATGACCTGAATAGACATTACTTGAGCACCCAATTATCGAAAGACAGGCCGTAATCTGCATATTTGTCGCACAGGTCCTTAACCGTGCCGTCCTCGTAGAGCGCCTTGAGCGACTCGGTCACGGCGTCGGCCGACTTGGTGTCGCCCTTCTTAAAGCCGACGGCGTAGTGCTCGCTGGACAGCGGCTCATCAAGCTGCGTATAGGCATCGGGCTTGGCGGCAAGCTGATACTGGGCAATCGAAAGGTCGCAAGCCACGGCATCGACCGCGCCGCTCTCGAGCTGCATAAAGGCCGTGTTGTACTCGCCGATCGTATCGAGCGTGGCAAATGTCGCCGCCAGATCCTTCTGATCACCCTCGAGCACATCCTGCGCAGCGGAATCGGTCTGGGTAATCACGGTCTTGCCGGCAAGATCGTCCCAACTCTTGATGCCCGCATCCTTCTTGACCACCAGCACCTGCTCGTTGAGCATGTACGGCTCGGAGAACGTGTAGTCGTCCTCGCGACCCTCCATGGTAAAGCCGTTCCAGATGCAGTTGATGGCGCCCGAGTTAAGCAGCGTGTCCTTAGCGTCCCAGTCGATGGCTTCGTATTTGACCTCCCAGCCCTGCTTATCGGCAACAGCCTTGGCCAGATTGAGATCAAAGCCGGTGTACTCGCCATCGTCGCCCACAAAGCCGTACGGAGGATAGGACTTATCAAAGCCCACCACGAGCTTCTTGGACTCCGCAGCGCCCTTCACGTCCTTGGCTGCAGCGGAACCCTTATCGGCACCACCGCCGCAACCGACAAGACCAAGGCCAAGCACCATGGCGAGCGAGCCGGCTAGACCAACAAACTGACGACGAGACATATCGGTATTCATGGTATTCCCCCTTGGCGGCACTTTAGTTAGGTAAAGTGAGTCATGTAACGTTCAGAATCATACACTTTAGCGTGATAGAGCACAAGGCGAGTTTGCCCGCCGCGTGAGGGGTGTGGGGGTTAAGTTTCCTGCTCTACAGTCCTGCTCACGACGGAGGCCACATTAAGTGGCCTCCTGTTCGTGCGGAACTCGCGATAAACTTAACCCCCACACCCCTCACGCGGCGGGCAACCGTCGTTGGGCTTATCACTGACACGAATAAACCACTTGCATATCGTCTGCTGGCTTGGCACGGTACAATACTTGCAGCTTTAATTCATGAATAAGTGGAGTTATTGATGGCAGAATCTCGTGCGGAGCGTAGGGCTCGTCGTGCTTTGGTGGAGGCGGTTGAGGGGTCGAAGGAGGAGAAATCTTCTTCGAAATCCAAGTCTTCTAAAGCTGCAAAAAGCAAATCGACCAAGAACAGGGCTAAGGCCAAGCGTCCCGGCTCTCGTCGGAGCGAGGATAAGGCTTCTCAGACTCGCTCCAAGCGCCCGTATAAGAATCCGGTTCCGTCTGCGCGCAAGGCCGTTGATTCCAAGTCTCCTTGTTCCATCATGAAAGCTTGCGGTGGGTGTACGACGCTCAATCGTCCTTATAAAAAGCAGTTGGCAGCTAAGCAGGCTGCTATGGAGGAGCTTTTTGCTGCTCTTTGCGAGCATGAGGGCTTAACCGTCGACCCCATTCGCGGTATGGGCGTCACCCTGGGCGACCCGGGTAAATATCCTGCGCCGCGTGGCTTTCGTCATAAGGCTGCCACTCCCTTTGCTCCCGGTAAGGAGGGCGCCGTCCGTTGCGGTTTCTTTGAGCGCGGCACGCACAAGATCGTTGCCGTACCCGAATGCCCCGTCGAGGCACCGGGCGCCCGTCAGATTCTCAACGGCATCGCACGCGAAGCTGAGCGGCTGCATATTCCCGCCTTTAATGAGGACAAGCATCTTGGTTTGCTTCGCTATGCCGTCGTCCGCTGCGGTTGGCGTACCGACCAGGTCATGGTCACGCTCGTGACCGCTCAGCGCGACTTGCCGCATGCGCAGGAGTTCTTTGAGGCTGTCGCCGCACTCAATCCGCACATCGTCACCGTCGCCCAAAACATCAACGGACGTCCCGGCAACGCCATCCTCGGCGAGGAAACCCGCATTGTATATGGCGCCGAGTGCATGCGCGACCAGCTGCTCGGCTGCGAGTTCGATATCTCCCCCACCGCGTTCTACCAGACCAACCCGCAGCAGACCGAGCTGCTCTATCAGCTCGCGATTGACGGCATGGACCTGCAGCAGGGCGACGTACTCATGGATGCCTATTGCGGTAGCGGAACTATCGGCCTGTGCGCAGCCAAAGCCGCCCGGGACAAGGGCGTCGGCATTATGCTGCTTGGCGTGGAGCGTAACCACGCCGGCATTGCCGACGCACGTCGTAATGCCGAGCTCAACGGCCTCACCCGCAGCGCTTGGTTTATGGCCGACGATGCCACCGACTACATCCTAGATGCCGCCGACAACAACGAGCGGGTCGATGTCCTTTCTATCGATCCGCCGCGCGCCGGCTCCACGCCCGAGTTCCTCGAAGCTGCCTGCGCGCTTAAGCCGCGCCGCATCACCTATATCAGCTGCAACCCCGTAACTCAAGAGCGCGACCTGCATCAGCTCCTCGACGGAGGCTATCGCCTGCTCAAGATCACGCCCGTCGACATGTTCCCTCACACCGACCACACCGAAACCGTAGCGGTCCTCGAACGCCGCTAACCAACCTCAGTAGATTTTTGGGACAAGAAAGGGGGCGACCCGCCTGGGCCGCCCCCTTCGCTTGGTTTATAAACTCCGCTACATCCCATTGCGCAGATCGCACACGCCGGCTGCCGCCATCTCGCGCAGCAGCGTCTCGCGGTCGCGCGTCACGATCAAATCCAGCGGGAAGTGAATCTCGTCGAGCATCTTGCGCGCGTGATCGAGCTTGCCAATGGCCATGCCAATGTGGGCATCGGTTGACACGCCAATGCCCACGCCCAGCTCGGCGCAGCGCTCGGCGATCTTGCGGCATACGGCCCAATGCTCAGTGTCGACACCGTGTTCAAGACTATGGTTGTTGATCTCAATAATCTTGTGCTTGGCCTTAGCTGCCAACAGCACCTCGTCGATATCGAACGGCACGCCCGAACGCCCCGTGTGACCCAGCATGAACACCTTGGGGTGCTCCAGGGCATTGATATACATCTCGGTCGTCTGGGCCAGCGTCGCGCCCTCAGCAATCTGCGGATTATGCACGCTCGCAACCAAATAATCCAAATTACGCGTAACCAAATCGAACAGCGAATGCTGACGGCTGTACGAATCGCCGGCAATATCGAGCGTGACAGGAGTGTCCTCGCCAAACAGGCTTCCGTCCAGCGAAACGATATCGGCCTCGGCACCACGCAGCACCAGCACGCCGCTCCAAATGCGCGGCCAGATATCCTGGTTGATAAAGAACTGGTAACTGCGCAGGTCATTGGGGCAAGCCGTAACCATAGAGCTCAAATGGTCGGCAGATCCGAGTACCTGCAGACCACGCTCTGCCGCCCAGTACACATTCTCCTCAATGGTCGAATATGCATGCGCAGAGAACATCGTATGGGTATGAATGTCACAAGAAAGCAGGTAGGGCATCAGGTCTCCTTATCTGGCACGGCCGTCGCGTATATTCATTGTACGCATAGCATTCGATGGTCGTAAAATCGCTCCATCCCAACGACACAACGTCCATGACAACGGGGTCCGGCTTAACACCAAACCCCGTTTCACGTAAAACATTGTAGGCAGAGCGCTTTACTTTTAACGATACTCGTCCGCCAACTGTTTCCAAGCGGGTAGCGAATTGACAATCGTTTCGTAACTCACGCAATAGCCCAGGCGGAACCAACCCGGCATACCAAAGCTGTCCGAGGGAACCGCAAGCAACTCATACTTCTTTGCGCGCTCGCAAAACGCATTCGCATCGGGCTCCAACGCTTTCACCCATAGGTAGAACGCGCCATCCGGCTCAACATAGGTGTAGCCGTACTCCGCTAGTGCGTCGGTGAGCGCCGTGCGGTTGCGAGCATAGGCCCCGACATCACTCGGCTCATCGATGCAATCGATGATCACGCGTTGGAAGAGTGCCGGTGCGCATACAAAACCCAGCGTACGGGCAGCACCCGCAACAGCCGGCATCAGACGGGCAGCCTGCGGATTGGTGTTGGGAACCAAGATCCATCCCACGCGCTCGCCCGGCAGCGAAAGCGACTTAGAATACGAGTAGCACACCACAGTGTTCTCGTAGATCGAGGGCACCCAAGGCACCTCGGCACCGTACACAATCTCGCGGTACGGCTCATCCGAGATGAGCATAATCGGATTCTCGGGATCGCGCTGAGCGTTGGCCTCGCGCAGAACATTGGCCAGTCGCGTCAGCGTGTCGCGTGTATATACGGCACCGGTCGGATTGTTGGGCGAGTCGATGATGACGGCAGTCGTCTTATCGGTAATCGCCTTGAGTACGTTGTCCACGCTCAGCTGGAACGTATCTTCATCGGCGAGCGCCTCAACACAGGTACAGCCGGCCTTCTCAATCCAAACGCGATACTCCGGAAAGTACGGGGCGATAACAATAACCTCGTCGCCCGGGTTCGTAACGGCGTTGAGCGTGCAGGTGAGCGAAGCCGCGGCACCCACCGTCATAAAGACGTCCTTGCCCTCATAGTTCGTTCCAAAGCGGCGGTTGAGCGATTCGGCGACGGCTGCTCGACATTGCGGCAGGCCCGGAGCGGGGGTGTAGCCGTGCAACTGGTCACTCGGCAGCTTCAGGGCCTTCTTAATCGACTCAGCCACAGCAGCGGGCGCCGGAACGCTCGGATTGCCCAGCGAAAAATCGAATACGTTTTCCGCACCGATCTGTGCCTTGCGCTCAAGGCCATAGCTAAAAATCTCACGGATGATGGAGCTTTCCGCACCGCAAGCATACATAGTTTCGTTGATCATCTGTTCCCCTTTCGCATAGGCGCTATTGTACGCTTTAGTTGAGCAAAGTGCCGCAGCAATGTTGATTGGGGACAGACTTAAATGCGTGAAAACGCTCATTTAAGTCTGTCCCCAATCAACAGACGGCCCCATATCGCTCAAAAGAAAAAGCCTCCGCAGGTTTCCCCGCGGAGGCTTTTGCCACAGAGACTATTTGTCGGCGTCGGTGTCGGCACCGGCATTGACGGCACAGTCATCGCCGGCATCATCGGATGCGGCTTCGGCATCCTCCTGCATGGCCGCCTGCGCAAATGCCGCGGCATCAGCCGCCAGCTCTTCCTCGCTCATGCGAGGCGCGCGCTTCTTGGTCGGCATGCCGGCCGCCTTGGCATTGCGTTCCTCCTTGGCCGCCAGGATATCGCCCTCGCGCTCAAGGTAGGCATCCCACTCGTTGTCGAGCAGGGCGTTCACGGCGTCGCCTTCGACGGTCTCGCGCTCAAGCAGCACCTTCGCCATCAGATCGAGCTGATCGCGGCGGGCATCCAGAATCTCGACCGCGCGACGATGGGCCTCACGCATAATGCGCTGGACCTCGATGTCGATGCGGCGAGCCGTCTCCTCGGAGTAATCCTGGTGATCGGCGTAATCGCGACCAAGGAACACCTGATGCTGCGCCTCACCAAACACTTGCGTGCCCAGCTCCTCGCTCATGCCCAGACGCGTAACCATCTCGCGCGCCATCTTGGTCGCGCGCTCCAGGTCGTTGCTCGCGCCCGACGTGATGTCATCGCACATGAGCTCCTCGGCAACGCGGCCGCCCAAGAACACGGCAAGCTCGTCGAGCATCTCGTTCTTGGTCTTGAGGAAGTGATCCTCCTGTGGAAGCTGCAACGTGTAGCCCAGAGCCTGGCCGCGGCTGACAATCGAAATCTTATGAACCGGGTCGGAGTGCTCCAAGATGTGACCCACCAGGGCGTGACCGCTCTCGTGGTAGGCAATCGTGGTGCGCTCGGCTTCGGTCATCACGCGACCCTTGCGTTGCGGTCCGGCAATCACGCGCTCCATCGACTCCTCGACCTCGTCCATCGAGATCACGGAACGATGACGGCGAGCGGCCAGCAGCGCAGACTCATTGAGCAGGTTCGCCAAATCGGCACCGGTAAAGCCAACGGTCATCTGGGCGAGCTTCTCAAACTTAACGTCCTCGTCCATCGGCCTGTTCTCGGCATGCACGCGCAAGATCTGCTCGCGGCCCTTTACGTCCGGACGGTCGACCGTGACCTGGCGGTCAAAACGACCGGGGCGCAGCAATGCCGGGTCCAGAATATCGGGACGATTGGTTGCTGCGATCAGGATGACCGACTCGCTTTCCTCAAAACCATCCATCTCGACCAGCAGCTGGTTGAGCGTCTGCTCGCGCTCGTCGTGGCCGCCGCCCAGACCGGCTCCGCGCTGACGTCCCACGGCATCGATCTCGTCAATAAAGATGATCGACGGAGCCTGAGACTTGGCCTCCTTAAAGAGGTCGCGCACGCGGCTGGCACCGACACCCACGAACATCTCGACAAAGTCAGAACCAGAGATGCTAAAGAACGGCACGCCCGCCTCGCCGGCAACGGCCTTGGCCAGCAGCGTCTTACCGGTACCCGGAGGGCCCACCAGCAAAACGCCGCGCGGGATCTTGGCACCCAGTTTGCGATAGCGGTCCGGATCGCTTAGGAAGTCGCGGATCTCCTCGAGCTCCTCGACGGCCTCGTCCACGCCGGCCACGTCCTCGAACTTGACCTTGGGACGCGTAGCCTCGTTGGTCTTGGCATTGGTCTTGCCAAACTGCATGTTCCTGTTATTGGCGCCCATCATCTGGCGCATAAAGTAGAACATGATGGCGATCAGGGCGATCGTCGGCAGCACGCTCATCGCCAGGTCGCCCCAAAAATCGGGGTCGTTGGTGTTGACGATGTACTTGGTATCGGGGTGCTCCGCCATAAGCTCGGCAAGCGAATCGGAGCCGACATAGGTCGAGGAGAAGCTCTTGAGCTCGCTCGTATCGCCCTTGTCCTTTTTCGTCTTCCAGTAATGCCCCGCCACGCTTCCGTCTTGAACCGTATAGGTCAAATCTTCGACGCGATCCTGCTTAATGGCACTGACCATCTCGCTCGTCGCGAGCTTAACGGTATTGCTGGAGTTGGCAAAGCCGGAACCCATATTAAAGAAGGCATAGCCCAGAAGCGCGCAAGCCAAAAGAAAATACAGCCAGCCCGTACGCGTGGGCTTCTTGCCTCCGGGCATCCCCGGAATCTTTGGGTCCCGGGGAGTCTGGGGATTGTTGTCGTTACGGTCGTCGGGCATCTTACGAATAAACCTCCGGTTTCAAAATGCCCAGATACGGAAGGTTGCGATAGCGCTCGGCATAGTCGAGGCCGTAGCCCACCACAAAGGCATCGGGGCAATGGGTTCCAACATACTTGGGCGTGATGGCCGAGGTACGGTCCTCAACGTCCTTCCACAGGAAGGCAGCGACCTCCAGCGAAGCGGGCTTGCGGCTCTCGAGGTTCTTCATCAGATACTTGAGCGTCAGGCCCGAGTCCAGAATGTCCTCGACGATCAGCACGTCGCGACCGCGGATGTCGATATCCAGGTCCTTAATGATACGCACGATACCCGAGGACTTCACACCGTCGCCATAGCTCGAAACAGCCATGAAATCGATGTTGGTCGGCAGCTCGATCTTACGCATCAGGTCGCCCATAAAGACCACGGCGCCGCGCAGGACCGCAATCAGCACCAGATCCTTACCCGCGTAGTCGCGAGTAATCTGCTCGCCTAGGCGCGAGACGATACCGTCGATATCCTCCTGCGTGAACAGAACCTTCTCGATATCCGGATGTTGAGAAGCCATGACAACCCTTTCTTGTGCTTATCGCCCACACACCGCCGTATGGACGCGAACTTCACATTCTAGCAGCGCACGGGGTAAATTTACCAGCCCGTGCGCCATCAGCGCGGGAATACCGTCAACGTCGCACAGAATAGCAGGCGTGGGACGCTATTCCGCATCGACCACGCGGAGCAGATATGCCACGCGCGTTGCGGCCGTGCACTTAAAACGCTCGTCCGCGCGAACTCCGGCGACCCACACCACGGCACCCCCCGGCGCCGTCCTCACCATGGGCACGCCGGCGCGCTCGGAAACGGGAATGCGAGCCTCACCTAGCAAGTCGGATACTTTCTTGCTTCGGCCACTCATCCCTAACGGGCACATCACGTCTCCCGGTGCGGGACCGTCCACCCACAGGCGCGCCAATCGCGCCTCGGCAGGGATCTCGCCACGCGAGCCCGCCAGGATCCGCTCACTATCGCTGTCGGCAAAACCCAGGGCAGCCGCGTCTACCAAAGCTGTCACTTCCCCGGCAGCTGCAAGCTCACGGGCGCGGCGCACGATATCGCATCCCGGCTCAACGGCCATCGGTTCTGTGACCAGCATACGTCCCCCGCCCAACGGCAAACGACCGGGTACGGTAACCCAGTCCGCGACCAGGCCCTCGCGAGCCGCCGGCGCCTTGAACGCCAGCATGCCAAACTCAATGCGTGCGTCAATCCCCGCCGGAAGCGTGACCGAGCCGGCGCCCTCGGCAACGCAGGAAAGGACTCGCTCCACATGTCGCATCTCTGGACGAGCGTCCGGATCGATGCGCTTAATCGCCAGTCGCACGATGCGCCGCGCGATTACCACCTCGGCCGCAGCAAGGCGCCTGGCATCGAGCACCAGCGCGCCCGCCGCCTCCTTACGCAGACAGCTTCGAAACGCCTGTGCCGAAAGCTGAGACAAAAACGCGTCCTCATCGCCTAAGATCTCGCAGGCGGCGCCAATCGTCTTGCAGACGCTCGCGTTGCGCTGCGCCACCACCGGCATCACTCGATGGCGCACGTAGTTTCGCAGATACGAGATATCCTCATTGCTCTCGTCTTCACGCCACGGCTGACCATGTACCTGTAGATAGCCCACGAGCTCGCCATGAGTTAGGTCGAGCAAGGGACGCACCACGATATTCCTCCGGCGAGGAATGCTCGATAGGCCAGCGGGCCCCGAACCCTTAATCGCGTTCATCAAAAACGTTTCCGCGCGATCCGAAGACGTGTGCGCGGTGCAGATACGAGCCGCCGTTCGCGGTGCCCCCGTCTGGGCGCAGAGCTCGCGAACATACCTCCGCGCCGCGGCATAGCGCACCTCGCGGGCCGCGGCCTCAATATTGCCCGACTCCCCATCAAAATAAGCGTGCTCCACGCACAGCGGTAAACCATATTTCGCGCAAAGCTCACGCACAAAGGCCTCGTCGCCATCGGACGCCTTGCCGCGCAGATGATGGTTTACATGCAGCACATGCAGGCGCTCGCGAGCAATGGGGGCAACACCGCGTCCGTCTTGGATATCCAGCTTTGATGTGCACGCCATAAGAAGCAGTGCCGTCGAGTCCGCGCCGCCTGATACCATGAGCACGACAGGAGCTGCCTGCTGCCTCGTCCGGGTCTCATCGACTGCCCCAGGCACGGCATGGTGTCCGTAATGCTGTGATACCGTTGGCATTCGCTTCCTCCTCTATTCGTCCGCACCCATTGTATCCTTTGGAATCTTATGTCTTGCCTGCACCTTCATATCCTCGGCAGTGGCTCTAAAGGCAACTGCGCACTCATCGAGGGCCCGCAGGGGCTCATTATGGTCGATGACGGACTGTCTCGCCGCGAGACATTAAAGCGCATGGCAGAACTGGGGCTCTCGACAGACAACGTCTCGGCTCTTCTCATTACTCATGAGCATAGCGATCACATCAAGGGCCTCGATGTCTGGTGCAAGCACTGGCACGGCCCCCTCTTTGCCAGCAGGGGCACTCTTTCGAACAAAGAAAATCTTTCTCATCTGCCTGTCGAGGAATTCGATCCCGGTGACACCCTATCCATTGCCGGCATCCACGTGCAAACCTACTCAACGTCACACGATGTCATCAATCCAGTCGGCTATCGATTCGACACCCTCGATGATTCCATCGGTTTTGCCACCGACACCGGAGAGCTATCGAGCCAAGCCATGAACACCCTCGAAGATTGTCGAGTCCTCGCACTCGAAAGCAACCACGATGTGACCATGCTGCGCGAGGGAGAATATCCCCGCTTTCTTCAGGAGCGCATCCTGTCTGCAAGGGGACACCTCTCCAATGGCCAAGCCGCCGAAGCCGCGCGCGAACTTGTTACCGAACGCACCGAACAGCTCATTGCCATGCATATCAGCCAAGATAACAATCGTCCGAGCCTTACCGTCAAAAGCTATGCCAAAGCTCTGACCGCAACCCTGGATGACGAGGTCGGCAGCTCCGCAACCCTTCTCCAAGGATCGCGAAAACTCTCGATACGCCCCGCAAGCCAGCATCGGCCAGTAACCATTCAATAGACTGTCCTAGACAGCAAAAGGGGCCGAGAATCGCTTCCCAGCCCCTTTTGCTGTCTTTTAATAGCGCAGAACACCAACGAAGTTAGTCGATGGAGATCTTCGTAACGTTCTTCTTCTCGACGATCTTGGGGACCGTAACGGTCAGGATGCCGTCAGCGTACTTAGCCGAGAGGCCCTCGCTCGAAGCGTCCTTTAGATACACGCCACGCGTCGCGCTGTACGAGCTGAACTCCTTCTGCAGGAAGTTCTTGCCCTCGTTCTCCTCGTCTTCCTCGACATTCACGCTAATGGACAGACGACCCTCGTTAAGCTCGACATCGATATCGTCCTTGGCGACGCCGGTCAGATAAGCCTTGACCTCATAGCCGTCGCCCTTATCCTCAACGTCAACGGGAAACGCCTTGGAAGCAATCGAGTTGTTTGCAAGGTCAGTCATATCATCAAACAGATCGAACAGCGAGCTAGCAGAAGGACGAACGCCAAAAACCGAACGATAAGGAACCATGCTTGCCATGTTTACCACTCCTTTTAAGGACTGCCGAGTCATCTTCTAGGTGACTGGGACTTCTTTTGACGCTCTTATATATGCCCACCCAGTGCTCATATATACATCGACTATAAAGTTTTTTGAGTCTAGTACTATAAGCATATCTAAGTGTGTTTGACTCAGGTTTTAATAAGGTTAAGGTTCTTTGAACCAGAGCTTAAATAACAAGTATGTTCACAGCTACAAATAGCAAGGGGCTTACAATGAGCGCGTACACGTTGTTGGTAACGAGCTAAAGGGCATCATGGACGACCAAAACCAGAACAAAATGTTTATGCCGACGCAGGGGGAAGATACTTCCACGCAGCCGCCGCGGTTCCATCGCCCCCACATCTCGCAAGAGCCCATTAATGATCCGGAGCCCGAGTATGTGACGAGAAATCGATATCAAACGCTCGAGGATGCCCAAACGGGACGTAAACATATGGGCGTCGCCTCGGGAGACCCTGTATATCTGAAAGACGCACCATTATCTAAAAACAGCGCAGCTAGTGATGAGCCGATGAAAGCATCCGCCACTCATCGACAAAGAGGTCCTCGACCAAAGCAAACCTTGACGCATTCGGCTCGCTATCTCGAAACGCCAAAACAGGGAAAATCAATCTTCGTTTCGACAAGTAAACGACGCAAGCAGCATCGACTGACAATCCTGCTTTTGATCATTGCGGTCATAGCAGTTGCCCTTGTTATTCGATTTATCTTCTTTAAATAAAGGCTCAATACCAAAAACGATAAGATCGTCTGGTGTAATAGAGTCATTTACGCCCCGTAAACGCAAAAAAGGGGGAGGCCGCGTGGCCTCCCCCTTCTCAGTTCAAGCGTACGGCTCGGT
>UQOJ01000020.1 GCA_900542635.1 uncultured Collinsella sp. | reverse complement strand
TATTTGTTCAGTCCAAGTTTCGGGGCGCAGTTCACTGTCCCCTTTGTGGTGGTTTTCGGTCTGTCTCGATCTGTAACATCTTGGCCGCTAAAAGTGGGCCTGGTGTTACAGATTTAGATTTTCGATTCGGGTGTCTTCTGTTTCTCTCAATCTGTAACAGATAGGGCTCTATTTGCCGAGTAGATGTTACAGATTGAGACAAGCGGGCGCCGCTGGTCATTTCATCTTGATTTGTTACATCTGGAGCCATAAACAGTCGCTAGATGTTACAGATTGAGATAGTAAGGGGACGAGGCCGCGGCTGGTGAGCGTGCCTGCTCCCTATCACTTAATCACTCATAAAATCTTATATATAGAGACTTAGATTTGTGTATAAGATCGCGCAAAGCTGGCAACAATACTTCTCGAACAACGTGAAGCCGCCCCGTAGGGCGGCCGCCCCAAGAGAGGTGATTCCATGAGAATCGATAAGCTAGCAATGACGTCGCGCGAGGCGTTGCAGACCGCCATGAGCACAGCTGCCGACGCGCAGGCCGGCGCGGTAGAGCCGATTCACCTGCTGTCTGCCCTGCTCGGTGCCGGCGAGCGCAATATTTCCGTGATCATCGAGCGCATCGGCGCTGACCCGACTCAGCTCGCACGCTCCACGCAGGATGCCATCGACCATGCGCCCAAGGTTTCGGGCGAGGGCCAGCAGATGGGCCTGTCCAACGAGCTCGTCCGCGTCATCGAAAAGGCCGAGAAGAAGGCCACCAAGATGGGCGACAGCTTTGTAGTGACCGAGCATCTACTGATGGCACTTGCCGAGGACAAGGGCGAGGCGGGCCGCGTGCTGCGCGATGCCAGCGTGACCAAGGAGCGCATTGAGCAGGTCTATGAGGAGCTGCGTGGCGATGACCGCGTGACGTCTGCCGAGGACAAGACGCAGTTTGAGGCGCTGGAGCAGTACGGTCGCAACATCTGCGACCTGGCCCGCGCCGGCAAGCTCGACCCGGTCATCGGCCGTACCGATGAGATTCGCCGCACCATCCAGGTCCTGTCCCGCCGCACCAAGAACAACCCCGTGCTCATCGGCGAGCCGGGCGTCGGTAAAACGGCCATCGTCGAGGGCATCGCCCAGCGTATCGTGGCCGGCGACGTGCCGAGCACCCTGCGCGACCGCGACCTCATCGAGCTCGACATGAGCGCGCTGGTCGCCGGCGCCAAGTACCGCGGTGAGTTCGAGGACCGCTTAAAGGCCGTGCTCAAGGAAGTGCAAAAATCCGAGGGCAAGGTCATCCTGTTTATCGATGAGCTCCACACCATCGTGGGCGCGGGTGCCACCGAGGGCTCCATGGACGCCGGCAACATCCTCAAGCCTGCGCTCGCCCGTGGCGACCTGCATGCGATCGGCGCGACCACACTCGACGAATACCGCAAGTACATCGAGAAGGACGCGGCGCTCGCCCGTCGTTTCCAGACTGTTATGGTGAGCGAGCCTACCGTCGAGGACACCATCTCGATCCTGCGTGGCCTCAAGGAGAAGTACGAGATCTTCCACGGCGTGCACATCACCGATAGCGCGCTCGTGGCCGCCGCCGACCTCTCCGATCGCTACATTGCCGACCGCTTCCTGCCCGACAAGGCCATCGACCTGGTCGATGAGGCCGCAAGCCGCCTGCGCATGGAGCTCGACAGCATGCCGGTCGAGATCGACGCCACCACGCGTCAGCTCACCCAGCTGCAGATCGAGGAGCAGGCGCTCATGAAAGAGACCGACGACGCCTCCAAGGAGCGTCTGGAGGCCTTGCGTCAAGAGATTGCCGAGGTCCAAGAAAAGCTCAACGTGCAAAAGGCCGGCTGGCTCAACCAGAAGAACGCCATCGACCACGTGCAGGAGCTCAAGGGGCAGCTCGACGAGGCCAAGAGCGAAGAGGAGCGCGCGACGCGTAACGGCGACCTGGGCCGTGCGTCCGAGCTGCGCTACTCCGTGATTCCTGGTCTGCAGCAGCAGATTCAAGATTCCGAGGCCGCGCTCGAGGCGCAAAAGCAACAGGACGGCGAGGGCCTCAACGAACAGGTGACCTCCGATGAGATTGCCGAGGTCGTGAGCGCTTGGACCGGTGTGCCCGTCTCCAAGATGATGCAGGGCGAGCTCGACAAGCTCAAGGGCCTGGAGGGCGAGCTGCATAAGCGCGTCATCGGCCAGGACGAGGCCGTCTCCGCCGTCGCCGCAGCCGTGCGCCGCAGCCGTGCGGGCCTCTCCGATCCGGACAAGCCCATCGGCAGTTTCTTCTTCCTGGGCCCCACCGGCGTGGGCAAGACCGAGCTCGCCAAGGCGCTTGCCGAGTGCCTCTTCGATGACGAGCGCGCGCTCGTGCGTATCGACATGTCCGAGTACATGGAGAAGTTCAGCGTCCAGCGTCTGATCGGCGCGCCCCCGGGATATGTGGGCTACGACGAGGGCGGCCAGCTCACCGAGGCCGTGCGCCGTCGTCCGTACTCCGTGATCTTGCTCGACGAGATGGAGAAGGCCCATCCGGATGTCTTTAACGTGCTGCTGCAGGTGCTCGACGACGGCCGCCTGACCGATGGCCAGGGTCGCCAGGTGTCCTTCAAGAACACGATCATCATCATGACGAGCAACGTGGGCTCCAAGGCTATCGCCGAGCTTTCCGGCAAGGACGAGGAGGAGATGCGCCATCAGGTCGACGCGGCTATGGCTCAGACCTTCCGCCCCGAGTTCCTCAACCGTATCGACGATATCGTGGTGTTCCATCCGCTCGGCATGGCGCAGATCGAGAAGATCGTCGACATCCAGCTCGCCGACGTCCGCGCGCGTCTGGCCAAGGAACGCATGACGCTTGCCATCACCCCGGCGGCCAAGCAGATGCTCGCCGTGGGCGGCCTGGACCCGGTCTTTGGCGCCCGTCCGCTCAAGCGTCTGGTCCAGCGCGAGGTCGTTGATGCCATCGCGGCCGCTATCATCGACGGCACGGTGCGCGAGGGCGATCAGGTGACGGTCGATGTCGACAAGGATGGCGGCTTTACCGTCGTGTGCGACAATACGCCGGCGGCCACCTACGAGGTCCCCGACGCCGAGTAGATTTTGGGCCATGCCTTAAAATCTGCCAGTCGTCTCTAAACGCCAAGGGCAGCGGATCCAATTGGGTCCGCCGCCCTTTTTCGTGCGACAATCGATGATGTTGAACGGATGCGATGCAAGGAGCTATGCAGATGAAAGACGAGAACAAGGCTAACGCACCGGCGGCTGAGACAGCGCCCGCCGCATCGAAGGTTTCGCCTAAGCCGGCGCCCAAGCCGCGCGACCCCTACATCCGTGCCGAGAACGAGGACGATGACGGCTACGATCCCTACAGCGATCGCCGCCCCGAGCGCGAGCCGCTGTTCGAAGCCGACCCGTGGCGCTGAGTGCTACCCAAAAGGCCACCAATAAGTTGCGGTGAAATAGGGATTGTTTTACGGTTTGACCAGCAAAAACAGTCCCTATTTCACCGCAACTGCGTTAGGGATTTTTCTACAGGGGGAGGGTAGTCAAAAAGCCCCGTCCCAAATCGACTGTCCAGGGAGTCGCATTCGAGTTTGGTTGTCCTCTCAGCCACTCGGCATCCTTCGAGCAGTAATAGTGAAAAAACTTGCTTAAGTTTTAATCAAGTCAGACATAATCTTGCTCTCTAATTAATCAAGAATCGCTATAATTTTGATTAGCTAGAGAGCAAGATTGGAGAATCATGGCATTCAACGACTTGATCGCCCAGAAAATAAAGGACTTTGAACAACAGGGGGTTCCGCAGGTCTTTGAGCGAGACCTTGATCTAGGAAACCCACAGGAGCCAAAGCGCGACAACATCGTAAATGTGATTGTGGGGGCCCGCCGTTGTGGAAAGACGTATCGCCTGTATCAGGAGATGCGGCGGCTTCAGAGCCGGGGCGTCGAGCTTGACCGGATGCTTTACTTCAATTTTGAGGATGAGCGCTTGCGCCCGTATGAGCCATCGCTGCTGGCGGACGTGCTCGACACGTTCTATGCGCTGTATCCTGTTGCTCGAACCGAGGGCGCTTACATTTTCTTTGACGAGATCCAGGAAATTCCCGAATGGGGTGCGTTTCTGCGGCGTGTAGTCGATACGGAGAAAGCGACCGTCTATGTGACGGGATCTTCTTCTAAGATGCTGTCCTCAGAACTTAAGAGCGAGTTCAGGGGTCGTTCTCTTGTGCGAGAGCTTTTTCCGTTGAGTTTTTCGGAATACGTTCGATATAAGACGGGGAGCGTTCCCGAGCCAGATGCGACCTTTTCCCCGAGCGATGCAGCGCTGCTTCGACATCATCTGATCGGGTATCTTGAACAAGGGGGATTCATCGCGACACTTGAGCAGACGCCTGCAGACGCGATTCAGCTGCTACAGGAATATGCTTCGCGAACGGTCGCCATGGACGTCGTTGAACGTTACGACGTCAAGAACCCTCGCCTGGCATCGCTGTTCTTGACGCGGTGTATGGCATCTTCGGGACGAGAGCTGTCAGTGAACAAAGTGTACAACGAGTTCAAGAGCAGACAGATACCCGTCAGTCGTAATTCGCTCAGCGACTTACTTGAGTATTATGAGGACGCCTACCTGTTATTTTCTGTGCCGGAGTTCACGCGTTCACTGGCAAATAACATGCGGTCTGCGTCTAAGGTCTACGCTGTCGACCCTGCGATGTTTGGAGCATTCTCTCCCGCATCAGCATTGGACCAGGGCCAGAGGCTCGAGACCGCAGTGTTCAATGCGCTAAGAAGAAGGACTCCCGCGGTGAGGACCGGCTCGGTCTGCCGCCTGCTGATCAAAGAGAAGAGCAAAAGCCATGAGGTGGACTTTGTGGCTGGGGACGCGCTTCTCATGCGGGCTTATAGCCTGATTCAGGTGAGTGCGGATATGGCAAGTGAGAAAACGCGCGAGCGCGAAATTGCCGCGCTTGATGCCTCGATGGCCCAGTTTGATCTTGGCGAGTCGGCAATCGTTACCATGGATGAACAGACCGATATTCCATGCGAGCACGGTGTGGTACACGTTATGCCCGCATGGAAGTGGCTCCTTGCCTAATCATCTATGGACCTGTGGGGTCAGGACCTCCTGGCTCCTTCATCACGGTTGGGGAGCACCTTGCTGCGCCAGGCTAGTCCTGGGCTTTGATACTCGGCAGGAGAATCTGGGCGAGGTAGTCGGTCTCGAGTTTGGTCGCGGCGTCTGCCTTGCCGTCTTTGTCGACCAGCACGTTCTTGATCTGGCTATAGGTGTAGCGGTTGCCGGTCGTAAGCTCGACAAGCTCAATGGCCGTGTCCATGGGGTAGGTCGACACGGAATTCTGCGTCCGTCCGTTGATGGTCTGGGGCACCACGTACGGATAGACGGGGCCGCTGGCGTAGACGGTATAACCGTTGCCTAGATTGGCCGCACCCAAAACCGTATCGCCCTCATCGGGCGTAAAGCTCTCGCCCTCGCGCACCGCGACGAGCGTCACGATCGGCGTATTGCTGTCGCCGGCAAGATAGATGCATAGCGTGCTGCCATTCTGCCAAGTCTCGACCTTGCCGTACCACTCGACGGGGATATCGAGCTGGTAAAGGTCGGTTGCCTTGTGACGGGCGTCGGCATCACGGGCCGCCTGTGCCTTTTGCGCGCTCACTGCATTGACGGCGGCGTCGCGCCGCGCGGTTGCCGCCTGCTGGAGTACCTTGGCGGTGGCGGCGGAGCTCGCGCCTCCCTCCTCGGCATATTTGGCGGCGGCATCGATCTGGTCGTCGGTTACCGTGCCGGCCGAAGGCACCTTGAGCTTAAAGGTAGCCTGGGCACTTAAATCCTGTCCATCGCTCTTAACGGTGGCCTGCGTCTTGGTGGTCGGGACGGTATAGATGGTGCCGTCGGCCGCGATGGGGGAGGCAGCGATGGAGAGCGCGTAATCGCCGGGCAGCAGTTTGATGCCGCGGCCGTGCTCGTCAACATAGAGCGTTTCGCTCACGGAGGAGCCGTCAGAATCCTGACCGCTCACCTGTACGGGAATCTTGGAGCCAGTGGAACAGTCGAGGCCCGCGGCATGCACGCCAATCTGCACTGACATCATCGTGTGGGCATTGGCGGCGACAGCGGCAGCCTGCTCTTGCTGATATCCGTTCCAGGCAGCATAGCCTGCGCCGCCGGCGACGAGCGCGACGGCCACGACACCGGCGACCATCAGATTGCGGCGCTTGGGCGACATCTTGCGATGGCGAACCTCGGCCTCGCGTGCCGAGGGAACGGACGGCAGGGGAATATCGCCCATGGCGATGGTCTCGTCCACGGCTGGTGCGGAACCCAGGCCAGGAAGCTCGCGGGTCAGCGAATCCTCGGCCGGCAAGCTGTCGAGCAAGACGGTTTCCTCGCCCGTGTCGGATTCGGGCTGGTTGCCGGCCTCGCTTTCGGTGTCTTCGTGATCTGCCTCATCTTCGGTAGGCTCGACGTCGTCTGCATCCTGATCATCGGGCTGCGCCTCGGCTTCCGGCTCATCCTGCACATCAACGCCCGAATCGTCAAACGCAATCTCATCGAGTGAAATTCGGTCTAAGCTCTCCAAGGCCTCAGCGCAAGCTTCTGCATCTTGGGCCGCATCCTCTTGACCCATCGTCTCATCTTTCATATATCCCCCAAGCTCAATATCGGGACAACAATGTACCCAAAAACAGAGTCATATAGAGCTGTCAGGCGATCGGAAATCTGATTTTATCTGTGCGAGAGGTTTCGAATATGTGCGTGGATGCGCGCAACAACAAAAAGCCCCCGGAAAGCGGACAAATCGCTTTCCGGGGGCATGCAATACGTTGCATTGCGCGGAGCCGGCCAGGCGGCTTCACATTTAAGCGGCGTTTGCGCCGGGTATGTTACTCGGCGTGCGCGTAATCAACCTTGGCGCGGCGAGCAGTAGCCTTCTCCCAATCGCTGGTGCCCTCAAAGACATCCTGCTTGTAGGGATTGCGGCCGAGCTTCTTGGCACGGTAGGCGATGTAGATGATCGCGGCGACGTTGGCGACCAGTGCGGCGATCGAGACCGCGGTAGCGGCGCCGGGGTCGAGCGTGGAGTGGGTCACAAAGATGGACTCCTCCTGGAAGAACGGGAACACCTGGGCAAACATGCACCAAATAGCCAGCGTAAAGGCGCGGTTCTGGATCCAGCCGCCCTTGTTCCAGATAAAGGCGGCGACGGTGGGCGCCAGCAGCAGCGCAAAGCCGCAGAACCAGGAGTGGGTGGGCAGGCAGTTGTAGGTGTAGCAGAAGTTCCAGATATCGTAGGCGATGATGTAGACCCAGGTCATGTCGGGCCACAGCATGTCGGTCTGATCCTCGGAGGCGTAGACGCTCCACCAACCGGTCATGCAGAAGATGTTGATGATACCGGCGATGCCGTTGAACACGTTGTTCCAGCCGGCCAGCTGCGTGGCACCTTCGGAGGTGACCCAGGTGGACTCGCCCAGGACAAAGAAGTGATAGGCGCTCTCAAAGTCGGACACGACGGCGATCATGATGTTGATGGCGACGATCACAAACGGCCATGCGCGGAACCAATGCGCCTTGCCGATCTTGCCCCACTGGTACTTAATGGCAATGAAGCCCCAGCAACCGGCCAGCGCCGCGTATACCTTGGCGTAGTGGAACCAGCTGTTCTGGTACACATGGGTGGGGTTGGTGAGTGCCCACTCGGCGCCCTGCGAGACGCCGATGGCGATGGCGACGCAGTAGATGGTCATGGCCAGCGGAGCCACGCCAAAGATGATCGCCGCGCCCAGCTTGGTGCGGCGGCCGACCTCGTTGAGCACGATCAGGCCAATAAAGACCATGGCCCAGCCGGCCCAGTGGATAAGGGTATCGCTACCCCAAACATCGAACAGCATGCTGCTCTCCTTTCACACGCCCGCGGCCCCTCTTCTGATCGCGGGCAGTTTGGCCAAATGTCGTCAGTTCTGGGGCTTGCGCTCCGGATACTTGGCGGTATAGCCCTCGATGTGGAGTGTCGAGGCGATGATTTCCTTGACCGTCTCGTCGGGCACATCGGGGTGCGTGCGGATATACATCAACAACCCCATGATGAGGGTGTAGAACGTCTCGTAGACATGGTCGATGCGTAGCTCATGATGGGCGACAAAATCCACCACGGTGGTGTCGCAGATATACTGCGCCACGCGCTGGACCACGTTGTGCAAAAAGCCGCCGTAGAGCGCGCCACTGCTCGAGGTGAGCGTGCTCGGCAGCTCGTGGCCGCTGGCGACCAGGCGCTTAAAGAGCGGGGCGACGGTGTCGAGCGCGCCCTCGATATCGCCGACGGTGCGGTCGGCGTTCCACTGCTCGAGTTCGGAGATAAAGCCGTCGATCGCCTCGTCCATCACAGCGGTGACGGCGGCGTCCATATCGGCGAAGTAGTGGTAGAACAATGAACGCGTGCAACCGGCTCGCTTGGTCACGGCCGATACCGATAGGTGGGACACGCCCAGCTCGGAGCTTACGGTGCGCACGGCGGCGAGGATCTCGCGACGGCGTTCGTCGCCCGTCAGGCGCTTTGCCGCGCTATCGGATGCGGGGACGGCATCGACCACAGAAGTACCTGCTGTGTTCTTGCCCATGTTTTGCCGCCTTTCATCCTCTTTTGCCTGACCGTTCGCCTAACAGTCTTGAATATTGTTGACGGTTCGTCAATACTATTTTTGACACAATGTCAACAATGGCGGGTGAACGGCATGGGGGCATGCCCGGCCTGCAAAAAAAGAGGGGCGCTGCGGCCTCGTCGGGCTGCGGCAAGAGAAGGGACAACCATGATTCTCAACGGACCGGGGATTAGTTACACCGAGCCCGACATCGGTTCGGAGTTCGTGCCGCCGCTTCCGGAGCATCCGCGCGAGGCAATCGTCAAGCTGTGCGAGCACTGCACCAACCGTCTGCTGCATCGCGATGAGCTGCTGGGCTACGAGTACTGGTCGTTTGCCGAGGCCGCAACCGACGAGCAGGCCGAAGTGCTCTGCAAGATGAAGATGCGCCGTCCCTATACGCTGCCCGAGATGGTCAAGCTCACCGGCATGCCCGAAGCCGATATCGAGAAGATGCTCGACGACATGAGCTACACGGGTCTGCTTGAGTACAACTGGGAAAACCCCGAGCGCGCCAAGCAGTGGGTGCTGCCCATGCTGGTGCCGGGTTCCGCCGAGTTTCTCAACATGCGCGTGAGCCAGCTCGAGGAACATCCGGTCTATGCCAAGTTCTTTGAGCAGGCGTCCAAGGGACCGCTGTCCAAGGCCACGCCGATGGTGCCGCCCGGAGGCGCCGGTATCGGCATGCATGTCATTCCAGTCGAGAAGGCTATCGACGCCGCGAACACCTCGGTGCCGATCGAGCATATCGAGCACTGGCTCGACAAATACGAGGGTAAGTATGCCGCCAGCACCTGCAGCTGCCGCGCGAGCCGTCGCGTAATGGGCGAGGGCTGCGCCGACGACCCGGCCGACTGGTGCATCGCTGTGGGCGATATGGCCGACTACGTGGTCGAGACCGACCGTGGCCACTATGTGACGCGCGAAGAGGTCTACGACATCTTGCGCCAGGCCGAGGACAACGGCTTTGTGCACCAGATTACCAACATTGACGGCGAGAACAAGATCTTCGCCATCTGCAACTGCAACGTCAACGTGTGCTACGCCTTGCGCACCTCTCAGCTGTTCAACACGCCCAACCTGTCGCGCTCGGCCTATGTCGCCAAGGTCGAGAAGGACAAGTGCGTTGCCTGCGGTCGCTGCGTTGAGGTGTGCCCGGCCGGCGCCGCCAAGCTAGGCCAGAAGCTCTGCAGCAAAAAGGCCGGCGGACAGGCGCCCGAGTATCCGCGCCAGGAGCTGCCCGACGCCACCAAGTGGGACCACACCAAGTGGTCGCCCAACTACCGCAACGACAACCGCATCGAGACGCATGAGTCCGGCACCGCTCCCTGCAAGACGGCCTGCCCTGCGCACGTTGCCGTTCAGGGCTATTTGAAGCTCGCGGCTCAGGGTCGCTATGACGAGGCCCTAGCACTCATTAAGCGCGAGAACCCGCTGCCCGCTATCTGCGGCCGTGTGTGCAACCGCCGCTGTGAGGATGCCTGCACCCGCGGCCGTGTGGACGCCGCCGTGGCCATCGACGAGGTCAAGAAGTTCATCGCCCAGCGCGATCTGGATGCCGCGACCCGCTATGTCCCACCTGTGGTGACCCCAACGCGTGCCGGCGGCTTCGACCAGAAGATCGCCATCATCGGCGCCGGTCCGGCCGGTCTGTCCTGCGCCTTTTATCTGGCCGAGAAGGGCTACAGGCCCGTCGTGTTCGAGAAGAACGAGCACCCGGGCGGCATGCTTACCTACGGCATTCCCAGCTTTAAGCTGCAGAAGGATGTTATCGAGGCCGAGGTCGAGGTCATTCGCCTGATGGGTGCCGAGTTCCGCTATGGCGTGGAAGTCGGTCGCGACGTGACGCTCGACGAGCTGCGCGCGCAGGGCTTTAAGGCCTTCTACGTTGCCATTGGCTGCCAGGGCGGCCGCCTTGCCGGCATTCCGGGCGAGGATGCCGAGGACGTGACCGTAGCCGTCGACTTTTTGCGCGAGGTCAACAGTGGCAAGATCGACGCGTTGCCCGGCCGCACCATTGTGGTGGGCGGCGGCAACGTGGCTATCGACGTTGCCCGCAACGCCTGCCGTCTGGGTTCTGAGCACGTTGAGATGTTCTGCCTGGAGAGCGAGGCCCAGATGCCCGCCAGCGAGGAAGAACGTCGCGAGGCCGTTGAGGACGGCGCGCACATCAGCTGCGGCTGGGGCCCCAAGGAGATTCACTTGGACGAGGCCGGTCGTGTCTGCGGTATCACCTTCAAGCGCTGCACGCGTGTCTTTGACGACGAGGGCCGTTTTGCGCCCGAGTACGACGAGAACGACCTGCGCCGTGTCGATGCCGACCGTGTCGTCATGTCGATTGGCCAGTCCATTGTGTGGGGCGACCTGCTGGCTGGCTCCAAAGTGGAGCTCGGCCGCGGCCAGGGTGCCCTTGCCGATCCCCAGACCTACCAGACCGCCGAGCCAGACATCTTTGTGGGCGGCGACGTCTACACCGGCCCCAGCTTTGCCATCGACGCCATCGCCGCCGGCCACGAGGCCGCGGTGTCCATCCATCGCTTTGTGCAGCCGGGCTCCACGCTCACCATCGGCCGCAACCAGCGCCGCTACACCTCGCTCGACCGCGACGATGCCGTGATCGAAAGCTACGACAACGCGAGCCGCGAGGTTGCCCACGTGGACCGCGAGCGCGAGAAGGCTGCACCGTTTAGCGAGTATGTTGAGACCTTTTCCGAGGAGCAGGTGCGCGCCGAGACCGCCCGCTGCCTGGGCTGCGGCGCCTCGATCGTCGACCCCAACAAGTGCATCGGCTGTGGCCTGTGCACCACCAAGTGCGCGTTCGACGCCATCCATCTGGATCGCGACCGCCCCGAGTGCTCCACGATGGTCAAATACGAGCAAAAGCTCCCAAGCCTCGGCAAGTATGCTTTAAAGCGTGCAATCAAAATCAAGTTCGGTCGTAAATAGGTAACCATGGCGGGTAAGGGGACGGCGCAGGCTAGACTTCGCCGTCCCCTTGCTTTGAGTTTGCATCGCATCAACCGTTGTTGAAAGGTTTCTACCTTGCATGAATTGGGAATCGTTTATCACATTATTCGTGATGTTGAGAACGTGGCGCGCGCCAATGGCGTGCGTCGCGTTTCGAGCGTGACGTTGCTACTGGGCGAGGTCTCGGGCGTCGTTCCCGACTTGCTGCTCGACGCTTGGCGCTGGGCAGCAGATAAAAAGCCTATCACCGAGGACGCGGAGCTTATCGTGGAGCCCGTCGAGGCCGTGACACATTGCGAGGCGTGCGGCTGCGACTACGCGACGGTCGAGCACGGCAAGACCTGTCCCCAGTGCGGTAGCGGCGAGACCTATTTGCTGCAGGGCCAAGAGGTAATGATCAAACAGATCGAGACCCCCGACGAGGACCCGGCAGACGCTGCTCCTGACGGCCTCTCCGACGCCCCCGATGCCGTCGACGCCGCCAACCCTCTCCACATCGCCTAACATCCAATGACTACATGGGCTAGAGTTCTAAACATATTTGCTTCGGTTAGTCAAGTCATGTCTGTTTAAACAAAATGGTGGCACGCAGACGCATTGGGATCAACCTAAAAGAGGTCTTAACGAACAGTGCACCTTTATATGTCTTTGAAAGCAATCAGCAAATCACGTTTTAGCAGGCAATAAGCTGTAAACCGGCAACGTAATCAATTTGTAACAAACTAAGACGTTTAAACAAATAAACCAACCATTTGCGAATTTAGCTATAATTCCACAATCCAAACAGGTATACTTCTTTCATGTCGTGTAGGAAATACGTAGACAAAAAGGAGGTTATGTGATGGTAAGTATTGTTCTTGCTAGCCACGGGGACTTGGCAGCTGGAATCAAGCAGACGGGCTCGATGGTCTTTGGCGATCAGCCGTCTGTTGCCGTGGTCTCGCTCGAGCCGAGCATGGGCCCCGACGATTTCCGTGCCAAGGTCGAGGAAGCAGTCGCTTCCTTCGAGGACCAGGAGCAGGTGCTCTTCCTCGTTGATCTGTGGGGCGGCACGCCGTTCAACCAGATCAGCGGACTCATCGAGGGCCACGATTCCTGGGCTATCGTCACCGGTGTCAACCTGCCTATGCTCATCGAGGCATATTCGCAGCGCTTTGACGCAAAGAACACTGCACATGCGATCGCAAAACATCTCGTGACTGAGGCTAAGGCTGGCGTGCGCGTCAAGCCCGAGTCTCTGGAGCCCGAGGAGAAGAAGCCGGCTGCGGCCGCCGCTGCTCCTGCAGGCGCCATCCCTCCGGGAACGGTCATCGGCGACGGGCACATCAAGATTGCCCACGTCCGTATCGACACCCGTCTGCTGCATGGTCAGGTGGCCACCACGTGGACCAAGCAGATCAACCCCAACCGCATCATCGTGGTTTCCGACGGCGTTGCTCACGACGAGCTCCGCAAGACCATGATCGAGCAGGCTGCCCCTCCGGGGGTCCATGCCAACGTCGTTCCCATCAAGAAGATGGCCGAGGTCGTCAAGGACACGCGCTTTGGTGACACCAAGGCCATGCTGCTCTTCGAGAACCCGCAGGATCTGCTCAAGGCCATCGAGGCCGGCGTCGACATCAAGGAAGTCAACATCGGTTCCATGGCTCACTCCAAGGGCAAGGTCGTCGTCACCAACGCCGTCGCTATGGGCGATGACGACGTCAAGACTCTCGAGGCCCTCAAGGCCAAGGGCGTCAAGTTCGAGGTCCGCAAGGTTCCTTCGGATTCCTCCGAGGATCTCGACGCCATGTTGAAGAAAGCTAAGGCCGAACTGGCCGCTCAAGCATAGTAAAGGAGGGTCCGATACATGTCTGCAATCACTATTCTGCTTGTTGCGATTGTCGCGTTGCTTGCCGGTATGGAAGGCATTCTGGATGAGTTCCAGTTCCATCAGCCGCTCGTGGCATGCACGCTTATCGGTCTCGTAACCGGTCACCTTCAGGAGGGCATCCTCCTGGGCGGTTCGCTCCAGATGATGGCCCTTGGCTGGGCTAACGTTGGCGCCGCTGTCGCGCCTGACGCCGCTCTGGCCTCGGTCGCTTCTTCGATCATCATGGTGCTCGCCCTCAACGGTGGCGCCACTGATTCGGCAAAGGCCGTTACCGCCGCCATCGCCGTCGCCGTCCCGCTGTCGGTCGCTGGTCTGTTCCTGACCATGATCTGCCGTACCCTGGCTACCGCTATCGCTCACGCCATGGACGGTTGCGCCGAGAAGGGCGACTTCTCCGGCATCGAGCGCTGGCAGTACGCTGCCATCCTCATGCAGGGCCTTCGTATCGCCATCCCGGCAGTACTTCTGTGCATCATCCCGGCCGAGGCCGTTACCAACGCGCTTAACGCTATGCCCGACTGGCTGTCCGGCGGTATGGCTGTCGGCGGCGGCATGGTCGCTTCCGTCGGTTACGCCATGGTCATCAACATGATGGCCACCAAGGAGACCTGGCCGTTCTTCATCCTCGGCTTTGTCCTTGCTGCCATCCCTCAGCTCACGCTGATCGCCCTTGGCCTCATCGGCATCTCCCTTGCCCTCATCTACCTTGGCCTTAAGGATCTGGCCAAGCAGGGTGGCGGCATGGGCGGCGGCTCCGGTGACCCGCTCGGCGACATTCTGAACGATTACGAGTAGGAGGGGAGTGATACATATGGCAGAGAACAAGATTCAGCTCACCAAGGCTGACCGCAAGAAGGTTTGCTTCCGTCATCAGTTCCTTCAGGGCTCGTGGAACTACGAGCGTATGCAGAACGGCGGCTGGTGCTTCGCAATGATCCCTGCGATCAAGAAGCTCTACACCAACAAGGATGACCAGATTGCCGCTCTTAAGCGCCACCTGGAGTTCTATAACACCCATCCCTATGTTTCCGCCCCCGTCATTGGCGTCACCCTCGCTCTCGAGGAGGAGCGCGCCAACGGTGCTCCGATCGACGACGTCGCCATTCAGGGCGTCAAGGTCGGTATGATGGGCCCGCTCGCCGGCGTCGGCGACCCCGCCTTCTGGTTCACCCTTCGCCCGATTCTGGGCGCTCTGGGCGCTTCCCTGGCCCTGTCCGGCAGCATCGCCGGTCCGCTGCTGTTCTTCTTCGCGTGGAACATCATCCGTTACGCCTTCCTGTGGTACACGCAGGAGTTTGGCTACAAGGTCGGCTCCTCCATCGCCAAGGACCTCTCCGGCGGTCTGATGGGCAAGGTCACCGAGGGTGCTTCCATCCTGGGTATGTTCATCATCGGCGCCCTGGTCGAGCGCTGGGTGTCCATCTCCTTCACCCCGGTCGTCTCCAAGGTCACGCAGTCTGCTGGCGCCTTTATCGACTGGGCTAACCTGCCCTCCGGTTCTGAGGGTGTCAAGGAAGCACTGACGATGTATAACTCCATCGGTGCTAACGCCCTTGATCAGGTGAAGGTCACCACGCTTCAGGCCAACCTCGATCAGCTCATCCCCGGCCTTGCCGCCGTGTGCCTGACCCTGCTGGTCTGCAAGCTCCTCAAGAAGAAGGTCAGCCCGATCGTCATCATCCTGGCTCTCTTCGCCATCGGCATCATCGGTCGCGTCTGCGGCTTCATGTAAGCACGTTTCGGCTTAAGACCGAGAATTGCTAGGCAAGGGCTTTTGAGCCATTGAAACGGACCGCACCCGGTGGGTACACTGGATGCGGTCCGATTGTTTTATTTGGAGGGCGAGGCGCGCATGGCGCAATCTCAGAATAGCACGGTCGATCTGGCAACGCCGGCAACCTGCCTGATGGGGCTCACCAGTCACGGTAACGTAATGGTGGGCAATAAGGCGTTCGAGTATTACAACGAGCGCAATCCCGAGGATTATATTCAAATCCCGTGGGACGAGGTCGACTATATTGCCGCCGAGGTTTTGCGCGGCACCAAGAAGATTACGCGTTTTGCCATCTTCACCAAGGACAACGGTCACTTTACGTTTTCGACGCGCGACGACAAAGAGACGCTTCGTGCTGTCCGCAAGTACGTCGACGAGGATAAGCTCGTGCGCTCGCCCGACTTTATCGATGTGACGGCCAAGGGCGCCAAGAGCATCCCTGCTGCCATCAAAAGCCTCTTTCACAAAGGCGACTAGTCGTCTGCGATAGATGGCGGAAAATGCATCCCGGAATTCGTTCTCATTCCGGGATGCATTTTCCTTTTGAGCGCCAGTTGGGAAAGCTTGTCCCATTTTTTAGCCGAATACCGGGATGGAATTTCCCTTACATGTGGTTAGAGGAAACCCCATCCCATTATTTTGCGTTATTCTGGGTTATAATTTTCCGTTATTTAGAAGGCTCTACGGCGATAATTCGCTGCAGAGCCTTCTTGATGAGTGGCCATGCGCTACATGGCCAAGGGGCAAATCTGCTACACTAGTACAACATGCCTCCGTAGCTCAGGGGATAGAGCACCGCTCTCCTAAAGCGGGTGTCGACGGTTCGAATCCGCCCGGGGGCACCAGGGAATATGACGGCGTCGCGGGAGCGGCGCCGTTTCTGGTTTGCGGGGGCCGCCGGCGGATTCGGGCCGTCGACACCCGCGTCACCAATTGCGTCTAGAGCCCTCCGGTAGAGTGTCCAAGCCCTAAAGCCCAGTTGATGCTACGGGGTTTAGAGGCGGACTGAAGCAAGGGGAAGACATGTCCGCTCGGGGTGATAGACTAACGCTGTGGTAAATACAGGACAGTTTGACCGTTTTTCAACCAAGATAGGCGTCCCATGCAACTAAATGCAGCTGATATAGCGCAAAAGAGAATTGACCTCGGCCTCACCCAAAAGGAGTTCGCCGCCGCCCTTGGTATGGGCTCGTCTGGCGAACGCACCGTTCGGCGCTGGGAGTCTGGGGATACTAGTCCAACGGCGGCTGAATGCGCCTTTATCGCATCGCTCGATGCGGGGGCTCCATTTGACCAAGGGGAGCGCAGCGACGCGCCTTTTACCTTCTGCGATCTCTTCGCGGGCATCGGCGGTATACGAATGCCGTTCCAGGAGCTTGGCGGTAGGTGCGTCTTCTCTTGCGAGTGGGATAAGTTCGCCCAGAAAACCTACCGGATGAACTATGGAGAGACCCCGGCGGGCGACATCCGTCAGGTCGCATCAAACGATATACCGGACTTCGATGTCCTGCTCGCAGGCTTTCCTTGTCAGCCATTCTCCCTTGCAGGCGTTTCGAAGAAGCAATCTTTGGGGAGACCCACCGGCTTTGAGGATAAAACGCAGGGAACCCTCTTTTTCGAGGTCGCTCGCATCATACGCGACAAGCGCCCGAAGGCCTTCTTGCTTGAGAACGTTAAGAACCTTACGAGTCACGACGGCGGGAAGACCTTCAAGGTCATACGACAGACGCTTGAGGAGGACCTTGGATACCATATTTTCTGGAAAGTGCTTGATTCAAAAAACTGGACGTGCCAGCACAGGGAGCGCATCTACATCGTGGGGTTCAGGGAGGAAGTTCCCTTCTCGTGGGATGACCTTGAGGTGCCGGGACCGGGACATACGCTAGGGGAAATCCTCGAAGAGCAACCAAACGAACGCTACACCATTTCGGATAAGCTATGGGCCTATCTGCGCGCCTATCGCGAAAAGCATGAGGCGGCGGGCCACGGCTTTGGATACTCGATGGTCGGCCCAGAGGACACGACAAGGACGCTTTCCGCTCGGTACCACAAGGATGGCAGCGAGATTCTGGTCGGGCAGGAAGGAAAAAACCCTCGTAAACTCACTCCCCGCGAATGCGCGCGCCTGCAAGGATTTCCCGATGAGTTCATCATCCCGGTGTCGGATACTCAGGCATACAGGCAGTTCGGCAACTCCGTGACCGTGCCGGTCGTGCGCTCGGTCGCGAAGTTGATGATGGAGGTGTTCTAGGATGGACTATGGAGTACTTGGCGCGTATTTTGACGGTGCTGTCGCGAAAACCCTCGCGGGCGTTGACATCATGGGGGCCAATAAAAGCCACCAGCACGAATTCAACGGCGTGGGGCCTTTGCGCGCGCTTTTCGGAGACGATGACATAAAGGGGATGCGAACTACCTTCGCATATCTCGATGATGGTGCAGACCCTATATTCGACCATGGTTATACCACTTGGTACGACGCCCGCAGGAAGCATCCAACTAGAACTGAGTATAGGCTCTACTACAACGATAATGCTGCCATGGGCATGGCCCGTCCGGGCGACCTCATGGTTTTGGCCCTACACGAAGCCAAGGAGGTCGTAATCCTATTTGCCCGAGCGGGGAGTACGGCGGAATCTCAAGTTCGCTGGCTCTTCGCGCTCGACGGGGTTGGCGAGAAGGGTTTTACGCCCTCTGCTCGGGAGGATACGCGCATCACGTCGATCGCCGCAAGGATTTTGGAGTCCATCGGCATCGAAGTTAGCATGCCGATCGCAGCGGAGAACTTCCTCGACGGTATGATCGAGAAATTCGGCGAGTCCTTCCCCAAAGGGGCAGACTTCTCAGCCTACTCAGCTTCCACCCTTGGAAAGCTCGATTGGACGGGCGACCCGGATGGCTGCTTGGTCGCTTGTTACGAACGCGAAGAGATGCTGTTCCGCGTCTTTGAGCGGCATCTCTTGGAGCGCGACCTCGCGCCATACCTTGGCTCGGCGCTTGATGTTGATGGCGTGCTGCGCACCACTATGTCGGCCTTCCAGCGCCGCAAGTCCCGTGCGGGGACGGCGTTCGAGAATCAACTCTCGATGCTATTCGATGCTAGGGGCATACGCTACTCGGCGCAGAAATACACCGAGGGCAAATCAAAGCCGGATTTCATCTTTCCCTCTATTGACGATTACCACGACCCCAAGTTCCCTGTCGCTCGACTGACGATGCTCGGTGCCAAGACAACCATCAAGGAGCGTTGGCGTCAGGTGCTTGATGAGGCTGACAGAATCGAGGACAAGCATCTTGTAACACTTGAGCCCGCCGTAAGTGAGGATTACACACGAGCTATGGCTAAGGACAGGCTCAGCCTCGTTGTGCCCTCATCGCTGTTCGAAACCTACACGCCCGCGCAAAGGGAATGGCTCATGAGCGTCAACGACTTCTGCAGGCTGGTAGAAGCCCGACAGCACGAGTAGAACCACGAGACGTTTTTTAGAAATGAGGCCGGAGACCAGTTGAGTCTCCGGTCTTCTTTTTTCACTCGCAACAGATTCGTCGATCACGAGGTGGGATTTGTATTTGGACTGCGCAAACTCTTGGGCAAGGGTGCTTTTTCCAACGCGGCGGGCCCCCTCGAGCATGATGGCTCGGGATCCATTGCTCGCTTTCCAATCGAGGAGTTTATTGTAGGCCGTACGTCTGAATACTGACATGATTGCCCAATCTAGCTGCTGTATACACGAAATGGGAAGTGTGGTTACCTGATTCAATACACGAAATGGGAAGTATATACAGGCCCTTTTCTACACGAAATGGGAAGTGCGGGTACCGCTGGAGCTTGTTGGGATAGATGGAGCGCATGTGTTGCGTCGCTCAGGTATGCTCATATGCGCCTAGAGTTTCACATGCCGAGAAAGGTTGATGGCTGCCATATCCACATACCAAAACACGGAGCGCTCAGCGCCGTCGACACCCGCGTCACCAATTTCCCCGCGGGGGGGAGTTTTCGAATCCGCCCGGGGGCACCAGGGAATATGACGGCGTCGCGTGAGCGGCGCCGTTTTTGGTTAGTGGGGGCCGACGGCAGATTCGGGCCGTCGACGCTCGCGTCACCAATCGCGTCATTCGAATCGGCGCTGGGAATTCAGTGCTTTTCCTCATGCAAGTATCTTCCATCTTGCGTCGCCGTCAGCCGTGAGCGGTCGATTTTTACCGATAAACGGCAAATTAATTCAGAAAAAATCAGGTAACTTCAAGAATGGTCAAACTTGATTAACAGCAAAACCACAAGGTAGATGGCTTTATACGGTGAAAAACTCTGACACAATGAGAAAAAGAGTGAAAAATACTGATTGAAAATGAACTTATGTGGCAGTAATCTACATGTCGCAGGGTAAGCCCCGGCGCGCAGGCGGCGGCCCTTATCGAATTACGGATATAGATCAGGTGCTCGAACGGGCAGAAACGATCAAGGACGAAGGTAAAGGACGTAGAAGCATGAAGCTTGCAACTCGTATCAACTCCTATTTTCGCGATGGCGACAAGAATCTTGATCGCGTGTTCGCGGAGTTCCAGAGCGTGGGCCTCACGCACGTCGACCTCAACTACCCCGAGCACTGCACAGGTGTCACGGCTGAGGACATGGCCGCCAAGCTCGCAGCTCACGACCTGCAGCTGAACGGCTGCGCGCTGCGCTTCCGCAACGCCTTCCTCAACGGTGACCTGGGCAATGCCGATGATGCCCTTGCCGCGGAAGCCCTTGAGCTCTGCTACGAGGCGTGCGACTACTGCCGCACTGCCGGTGGCAACACGGTGACCATCTGGCTCGGCCACGACGGCTTTGACTACAGCTTCCAGATCGCCTACGCTCGCGTCTTCGACCAGCTCGTAGCCGCATTCCAGAAGGTTTGCGACTACGCGCCCGACCTCAAGATCTCGATTGAGTACAAACCCTACGAGGAGCGCGCGTACGCGTTCATCGACTCCATGGGTATGACCGGCATGATTCTCAACGCTGCAGACCGCCCGAACCTGGGCGTCACGCTGGATTACTGCCACATGCTCATGAAGCACGAGAACCCTGCCATGGCCGCCGACCTGTTCGGCCGCGAGGGCAAGCTCTACGGCATTCACCTAAACGACGGCAACGGTCGCTTCGACGATGGCCTTATGATTGGTACGTCCACGCCGGTGAAGACCCTCGAGTTCCTCTACTACGTGAAGAAGCACGGTTACGACAGCGCAATCTACTTCGACACGTTCCCGGTCATCGAGCCCGCTGCCGGCGAGGCTGCACAGAACGACCAGATGATCCATCTGCTCAACGACGCCATCGAGGCCGTAAGCATGGAGAAGATCCAATCCGTTATCGATGCAAACGACGCGATTAAGGCAGCCGAGCTTGTCCGCGAGCTCTTCTGCGCAATGGGGAGGTAACCAATGAAACGCGACTGGAACGCGATGGCTCAGGGGATTCTGGACGCCGTCGGTGGTCCCGAGAGCATCTCGGGCATGACGCACTGCGCGACGCGCCTGCGCCTCAATCTCAAAGACGACGCGGCTTGCGACGACGCTGCGGTCAAGGAAGTCGAAGGCGTTGTGAACACGCTGAACAAGGCCGGTCAGTACCAGGTCCTCATCGGCACTGAGGTCCCGAAGCTGTACGAGAAGTTTGAGCCGCTGGTCAAGGGTTCGGGCGTGGAAATCTCCGCTGCTACCAAGGACGAGGGCGAGAGCATCGTCAGCCAGGTCTTCTCCGCGATCTCCGGCATCTTTGCCCCGCTGCTGCCCGCCATGGCCGGCTCCGGTATCCTGCGCGGCTTCGTTATCCTGGCCGCCCAGCTCGGCATCATCGCTGAGGGCACGGGTACCTACACCATCCTGTACACCCTGGCCATGAGCGTGTTCTACTTCCTGCCCGTGCTGCTCGGCTTCTCCGCCGGCAAGCGCTTCGGCGCGAGCCCGTACCTGTCGGCGCTGCTCGGCGCGTGCCTGCTCTACCCGGACTTCATCGCCCTCATGGGCGACGCGGGCAACGGCGCCATGACGGACTTCTTCGGCATCCCCGTGGTTCTCATGAACTACAACTCCACGGTTATCCCTGCCATCTTGTCTGTCTGGGTCTACTCGTACCTGTACAAGTGGCTCGATGAGCACGTTTCCGAGATGCTCAAGCTCGTCGTGCTGCCCGCCATCTCCCTGATCGTTATGGTTCCGCTCACCATGCTCGTCATCGGTCCCCTGGGCGTCTACGCTGGTGAGGCCATCGCCTTCGTGGTCAACTGGCTGATCGAGCGCAGCTCCGTGTTCGCCGGCGTGCTGGTTGGCGGCGGCTGGTCCGTGCTGGTGTCCATGGGCATCCACTGGGCCGTGAACCCCATCATGATCAACAACATCGCTCAGAACGGCTTCGACTACATCTGCCCCTTCACCTTCGCCTGCAACTTCGCCGTTATCGGCTGCGCCTTCGGCGTGTTCCTCAAGGCCCGCGACCAGAAGCTCAAGAGCTTCGCGATGACCGGTGTCGTATCGATCGCCCTGTCCGCCATCATCGAGCCCACGCTGTTCGGTATGCTCGTGAAGAACAAGAAGGTCTGGCTTGCGCAGATCATCGGCGGTGCCGTCGGCGGCGCGTTCCTCGGTATCATGAAGGTCGTCACCACTGCGTTCACCTTCGGTTCCGTCACTACGTTCCCGGCTTTCGTGAGTTCCGACCCCATGAACTTCGCTTGGGCTATGGTCGGCATGCTCATTTCCGCCGTCGTGGCCGGTGTTCTTGCCTTCGCCTTCACCGGCAAGGAGGATCAGCTCGCCTAAGAGCCCCGGATGCGCCGCCTCTCCTAGGGTCGTTCTCTTCGCTTGAAGAGCGTCGCGCTTACGCGAGGTGTGTCAACCTCGTTCAAATTGTGAACGAGAGGGTAGGTCAATCGATTAAGCGGTCGTCATCGCAACAGGTGGCGGCCGCTATTCTGCTTGTGCGTTACACTTTTCGAAAAGAAATGAACGAGCGTGAAGCAGAGTGGTTTGGAGAGGTTCCCAATATGATTCCGTATGAGCGCCAGGAGCGAATTGTAGAGTGCCTGCAGAAGTCGGGCCTCGCGAGGATTTCCGAGCTGCAGGAGGAGCTGCCGGGCGTCTCTATTTCGACGCTACGTCGCGACCTCAAGGAGCTGGAGGCGCTTGGCAAGGTTGAGCATCTTTCGGGCGGCGCGGTGAGGCTCCTCTCGGCTGTCCACGAGGTGAGTATCTCGACGCGTTCGGGCCTACACGGGAGTGAGAAGGAACAGATTGCCCAAGTCGCCTTGCGTTTTGTTGAGGACGGGGACACGCTCTACTTGGACTCGGGTTCCACCTGCACGGCGCTGCTGCGTCTGCTGCTCGACCTCGACGTGACAATTTACACGACGGATGCCTCGGCGTGCCTGATTAAGAGCGAGACGCGCGCCCAGCTCATCGTGGTGGGTGGCGAGTTCAACTATGTGAACTCCTCGTTCTGCGGTTCTATGACCGAATCGATCCTGCGCGATCTGTACTTCGATAAGGCGTTTATCGGGACCAACGCGATTGACGAGGACCGCGGCGTCATGACGCCCTCCTACGTTGAGGCGGCGAAGAAGCGCATCGTGCGCGAGAATTCGAATAAGGCGTACGTGCTGTGCGACAGCTCGAAGTTCCATCAGTTCTCGAATGTTCGCGCGTTTGGGTTCGATGGTGTGTCGATTATCGCGGAGTCCTATGACGAGAAGATCGCCCAGTGCGCGCGCCTGATCACGCCTGGAGCGTAGGGGGTCCGGGCTCAGGTCTGCGGATTGCGGCCCCTGGCTGCTGCTGTCCGCGTAGCGGGATTTCTTCCTAGGGAATACGACAGCGTTTCGTGGTGCGGGCTCCTGCATGATACCAGCTAGATAGGCAAATATGGCAACGTTGTGAATCTGGAAAAGCCTGCAGGTTAACAACGTGGTTAAACGATTAATCAGCCAGACTGTAGATAAAGGTTAAACGATTAATTACCACCGAGTAGATAATCACCGAGCAGATAAGGAGTTCACTATGCTGCTCTGCCCCAGTCTCATGTGCGCCGACTACGGCAATCTGCGTGCGACCGTCGAGGATCTCGACGCCGCCGGCATCGACATCTTCCATTGCGACGTGATGGACGGCAGTTTCGTTCCCAATTTCGCCATGGGTCTCGAAGACATCAAGGCCGTGCGAGCTGCCACCAACAAGCTCGTCGACGTGCACCTTATGGTCGAGAATCCTGCCAGCAAGGTTGAACTTTTCGCCTCCGCCGGCGCGGACATCATCTATATCCATCCGGAGTCCGAGCGTTACGTGGTCAAGACACTCGCCGCGATTAAGTCCCTCGGCAAGAGCGCCGGTATCGCCGTGAACCCCGACACCTCTATCTCCGAGATCGAGGAGATGTTGAACCTCTGCGATTACGTGATGGTCATGACGGTGAATCCGGGTTTTGCCGGTCAGAGCTTTATCGAGTTCACGAACGACAAGGTGCGTCGCCTTGCCGCGCTGAAGGAGCGCTTTGGCTTCAAGCTCATGATCGACGGCGCCTGCTCGCCCGAGCGCGTGCGCGACCTGTCCGCCATTGGCGCGGACGGATTTATCTTGGGCACCAGTGCGCTGTTTGGCAAGGACGCTGGTTACGAGGAGTGTCTGCGCCGTTTGCGCGCCGGCGAGGTGTATTAGAAGCGAAACGGCGAATTAGGACTGATTGAGCGCGCGGCATGCGCGAATGGTTCTTATGGAAAGGGGTCTCTTTTGAAGATCGGTATTGGAAACGACCACGTCGCAGTCGAGTACAAGGAAGCCATCACGGCGTATATCCAGGAGAAG
Organism: uncultured Collinsella sp.; assembly: GCA_900542635.1. Taxonomy (GTDB): domain Bacteria; phylum Actinomycetota; class Coriobacteriia; order Coriobacteriales; family Coriobacteriaceae; genus Collinsella. The sequence continues at coordinate 9,815 of UQOJ01000020.1, read as the reverse complement.
TACGGCTACGAAGTCGTGAACTTCGGTACGGACAGCACCGAGCGCTTTGACTATCCCATCGCGGGTGAGGCCGTGGCGGACGCTGTCATGTCCGGCGAGGTTGATCGCGGTATCGTTATCTGCGGTACGGGTGTGGGCATCTCGCTTGCCGCCAACAAGGTGCGCGGTATCCGTTGCTGCACCTGCTCTGAGCCGTATTCCGCTCGCCTGTCGCGCGAGCACAACAACACCAACATGCTCGCATTTGGTGCTCGTGTGGTAGGCATCGAGCTGGCCAAAATGATTGTCGACGCCTGGCTCACCGGCGAGTTCGAGGGCGGCCGTCACCAGCGACGCATCGATATGATTCGCCAGATCGAGGCTCGTCAGCTCGTACGTGCGGAGGAAGCACGCGGCTGGTAGCGGAAAAGCCCGTCACCCGTGTGGTGGCGGGCTTTTTGCATGTCGCGCGTGGGATAGAGCACATGCGAGAGAAAAACGCGGCTATTCGCTGCCCGCTGTCTAGCTGCTCGCGCGTTGCACGAGCTTAACGGGGACAAGCGTCTCCATCTCGGGCTCTTCGCCGCGCAGCAGGGCGAGCAGGGCCTGACATCCCTCGTGCGCGAGGCGCTCGGGGAAGCGGCGGATGGTGCTGATTTGCGGCGTCGGAAGCTGCGCGTAAACGGAATCGTCGAAGCCGATGAGACGGACGTCTTCGGGTACGCGCTTGCCGGCGGCAACGAGCGCACGCAGCGCGCCCACGGCTGCGTGGTCGCTATGGGCGAAGACGCCGTCGACGGGGTAGCCCGTGGAGAGGAAGTCGGTCACGAGCTCTTCCGACTCGATGATGCTCGGCTGCTTACCCGAGACAAACAGCTGGTAGTCGCGGCGTAGCGGCATTCCGTGCGCGGCGAGCGCCCGCTCGTAGCCCATCTGGCGCTCGTTGCCGGGGTAGTTGGCGGTAAAACTCGAGATGCTCAGGATGTCCTTGCAGCCGCGCTCGATGAGGTGCTCGGTCGCCATGTAGCCACCGCCGATGTTGTCGGAGCCCACGTGTGGGAAACCGAGGTCGTTTTCGGGCGCACGGTCGATGCAGACCACGGGGATTCCGTGGGGGACGAACTCGCCGTCGAGCCTGCGCAGGCCGGAGATACAGATGATACCGTCGGCCTGCTTGCTTGCCAGCGTGCGGAAGTAGTCACGCTCGCGGGCGGGGTCATTGGCGCTGTTGCAAACAAAGACCGAGTAGTCCTCGGTTGCCAGCTCGCGCTCCACATGCAGGGCGATCTTGGAAAAGAAGTCGTTGGAGATGTCCGGCACGATCATGCCGATGGTCCGGGACTGGGCCATACGGAGGCTCTTCGCCGCCATGTTCGTGACGTAGCCGTATTCCTTTAGGGCGGCTTCCACGCGTTTGCGGGTGTCTTCGGAAAAACGGCCGCTGCCGTTGATGACGTGGGAGACCGTGGCGACGGATACGCCGGCCGCGACGGCAATCTGGCGCATGGATGGGCGCTTGCCTGGTGTGGGCATGGGGCCTCCTGCTGCTTTCGGGTGGTTAACAGATTAACCGAGATTGTAGCGCATGCGCGATGCCGTAATGGGTCGCTTCGAAGTCGTTTTGTCGCGCTCGGTCTGCACCTTGGATAAGAAGGAGTTCGTCGAGCACTCCGATCCGGAGCGCACGCGCGCCAACATCCCGCTGTTCCAGCAGGGCATCATGATACAGCAGCTCAACTCCGAGAAGCTCGTGGTCGAGACCATGGTGAAGTTCTGCGGCTAGTAATTACTGCATTACATATTCTGTTGTCACCTGGGAGGCTTGTTTTTGCGGGCCTCTTTGTGTTGCTATGGAGCCCTGGCCTGTCGATAAACAAAGCGCCCGCTTGCCGGGGAGCAAGCGGGCGCTTCTGAGCGAATATGTTTGCGGCGAGAGCCGTAATGAGCGGTGAGGTGGCGACTAGTTGGTCGTACCGGAATCGTCGCCCGTGCCCGTGCTCGTGCCCGAGCCCGAGCCAGAAAGTGCGACCGTCAGCGTAATCGTGCTGTCGGTGGACTGCTTGCCGGTGGGGGAGACGCCCGTAACGGTGGCATCCTCGTTACCGCTTACGGGATTGCCGTTCTGGTCACAGAAGCCGATGTTATAGAAACCGGCGTTGTTGAGCGCGGTGACGGCGGCGGAGATGCTCTTGCCGTACAGGTTGCCCGGAACACTGGCCTTGCCGGACTTCTTGGCAATGACGACGGTAATCGTGGCGCCGGGCTTCTGCTTGCCGCTGGGGTTCCAGCTGATCACGGTGCCCTCGGTAACCGAGTCGTTCTCCTGGTAGCTCACGTCGACGCCAAAGCCTGCCATATCGAGGGCGTTGCGCGCCTGGGCCTCGGTCATGTCGGTCAGGTCGGGGACGGACGTGGTATCCGGGCCGCCCGAGACCTTGTACGAGATGGTCGTGCCTTTCTCGACTTCCTTACCGGCTCCGGTGCCCTGCTCAAAGACCTGGCCCTCATCGGCCTCATTGGCCTCCTCGGAGGCGTTGCCCTTCAGGCCAACGCTTGCCAGCGCGGCCTCGGCCTGGTCTTTGGTCAGGCCGACAAGCTGGGGAACCTCAACCTTCTCGGAGGGCTTGGGGCCCTTGGAGATTACTAGGTTCACCTTGGTTCCCTTGGCCTTCTTGGTGTTGCCGTTGGGCGTCTGCTCGGCGACCTTGCCCTCGTCGACATCGTCGTTGTAGCTTTGGTCGATGGTGCCGACCTCGAGGCCGGCTTCCTTGATCAGCTCGACGGCAGTCTGCTGGTCCTTGCCCAGCACATCGGGCACGGTGACCTGCTCGCCGCCAAAGAGTCCTGTGGCAAAGGCCACCACGATGCCGATGACGGCAACGGCTGCCACCACGGCGGCGATGATCTTGTTCTTGTTGGATTTGGGCTTTTCGACCTCGTAGGAGCCGGTGGAGCCCGAAACCGAGCTACGGGCGGTATTTTGGCCGCTCACGCCCGAGACGGGACGCACCATGGCGCGCGTCTGATCGGAAAGCTCGCGAGTCTTGGTGGCGCCCAGCTCACCGGGGGCACCGATGATGCGCGTGGGCTCCGAGACGTTGCCGGCACGGCCCGACAGGTAGCTGTTGAGCACCTGACGCAGCTCGTCGGCGGTCTGGAAGCGGTTTGCCGGGTCTTTCTCCATGCACTTGAGGATGATGCGCTCAAGGTCGGCGTCGACACCGGAGTTGATCTGGCTCGGCGGAATAGGCAGCTCGTTGACCTGCTTGAGTGCGACCGAGATAGCGTCGTCACCGTCAAAGGGAACGCGGCCGGTGGCGCACTCGTACATCACGACGCCCAGCGAGTAGATATCCGAGGTGGGGCCGAGGTCCTGACCGCGGGTCTGCTCGGGGCTGACGTAGTGAGCGGTTCCCAGCACGTTGTTGTCTTGCGTGAGGTGGCTGTTCTTGGCGCGCGCGATGCCAAAGTCCATCACCTTGATGTTGCCGTCGGGCAGCACCATGATGTTCTGCGGCTTAATGTCGCGGTGGATGATCTCGTGCTTGTGGGCGACCGAAAGCGCGGAGCTAATCTGCGAGCCGATCTGGGCGACCTTCTTGGGGTCGAGGGCGCCGTGGCTCTTGATGCCGCTCTTAAGGTCGGTGCCGCGCAGGTACTCCATGACGATGTAATAGGTGTCGCCGTCCTTGCCCCAATCGTAGACGCCCACGATATAGGGGGAGGAGAGGCCGGCTGCTGCCTGGGCCTCCTGCTTAAAGCGTGCGGCGAAGGTCGCGTCGCCAGCATACTGCGGCAGCATGATCTTGACGGCTACCGTGCGGTCGAGAACCTGGTCCTGTGCACGGTAGACGGTCGCCATGCCGCCTGTTCCCACCTTATCCTTGAGGAGGTATCTTCCCCCGAGGACCCTCTGTTCCATTCCTGCTCCTAACATAACTATTCGCTCAACGATGTGTGTAGTACCTACGATGTGGCCGCTGGGGCCGTGTGGCGCGTTGCCGCTAACTCTTCGGCCGCGGCGCGCCTCGGGTGTCCGATTCGATCATGGGCATCACGCTCCCTGTGCGGCAAGCGCCGCGGTCAGGACGATGCCGGCGATCTTGGCGGCCTTGACGTCATGCTTGTCGTAATCCTCTAAGGCCACCGAGATGGCGACTGTGGGTGAATCGTAAGGTGCAAAGCCAACGAACATCGAATTGACGTTGGTGCCGCCAATCTCGGCCGAGCCGGTCTTGCCGGCGACCTTGACGCCGGGGATCTGGGCATCGGTGCCGGTGCCGGACTGGACGACGGCAAGCATGGCCTGCTTGACCTGGTCGGCCGTGGCGGAGCTGACGGCCTGACCCAGCGAGCGGGACTGCGTGGTCTTGACCACGGTTCCGTCCGGGGCGAGTACCTGGGCTACAAAGTACGGGTCCATGACCACGCCGCTGTTAGCGATGGCGGCGGCAATCACGGCGTTTTGCATGACGGTGGTCTGCGGGCCGGGCGTGTGGTCCATGCCGACAGGCTGGCCGGCGCCGGCCCAGGCGGTCTCCCACTCGGTCATGAGCGACGGGTCGGCCATGATGGAGGCCGCGGAGGTCAGGTCCTGGCCGAGCTTTTGGCCATAGCCAAAGGCGTTGGCAAACTGCACGAGCGTGTTTGCGCCAACTTCGTTTGCCACCTGGCCAAAGACGACGTTGGAGGACACGGCAAAGGCCTGCTGCAGGCTGATGGTGCCGTAGCTCTCGTTGGCATAGTTGGTGACCGGTGCGTTGCCGATGTCCATGGAGCCGGGCGCCTGGTAGGTGCTGGTAAGGCTGGCGGTACCGGTCTCGAGTGCCGCGGAAAGCGTAACGACCTTAAACGTTGAGCCCGGCGTGTACAGCGCGTCCATGGCGCGATTGTACATGGAGCCGTCCTCGCCGCCGCCCGTCTGCAGCAGAGCATCGATGTTGGTGTTGTCGTATGTGGGCGAGCTGGCACATGCGAGAACCGCGCCGGTACGCGGGTCGATGACCACTACAGCGCCCTTAAAGCCCTTGAGTGCCTGCTCGGCCGCCGTCTGGATGCGCGAGTCGATGGTGAGCTTGGCGGTGTTGCCCGGCTGGGTCTGGCCCGCGAGCGACGCGATGGCGTTGTTCCAGCTGGAGTAGTCCTTAGAACCGGTGAGCGTGTCGTTCATGACGCTCTCGATGGCGGTGGTGCCATACTGCTGGCTCACGTAGCCAACCACGTGTGCTGCCAGGTTACCGTTGGGGTAGGAGCGTACGTAGGTGCCGTCCTCCTGCTGCAGCGACTCGGCCAGCGTCACGCCGTCGGACGTGATGATGGAGCCGCGCTGGATGTACTTGGAGCGGGCGATGGTGTGGTTGTTGGTCGGCATGTCCTGATAGTCCTTGGCCTTAATGACCTGGACATAGGTGAGGTTGCCGATAAGGATGGCGAACAGCGCCGTAAAGGCGAGCACCGCGCGGGTTAGACGGTTGGCGAGCGCCACGCGGCCGAGCACACCGGATTCAGGCGTGTCGAGCAGGCGACGGCGCATGCGCGAGCCGACGGAATGGCTGCCGCTGCCGTAGGAAGACGAGGTGGCAAAGCGCGTGCCCGTCGGGGCGGCGGCAGATGCGACCTGATCATCGGTGATGGCGGCCATGGTGCCGGTGCCGGTAAGCTCGGCCTCGCGTCCGGTCGCCTCGTCACCGGCACGTAGCAGGAGCGCGACGATGATAAAGCTTGCCAGCAGCGAGGAGCCGCCCTGGCTCATAAAGGGCAGGGTGACGCCGGTCAGCGGGATCAGGCGGGTTACGCCGCCCACGATCAAGAAGGCCTGGAAGCTGATGGCTGCCGTAAGACCGGTGGCGCTAAAGGCGGCAAGGTCGGACTTTGCGCGGGCAGCTGTGGTCAGGCCGCGAACGGCAAAGAGCATAAACAGGATGAGCACGGCGCCGCCGCCCAAAAGGCCCATCTCCTCGCCGATAGCCGAGAAGATAAAGTCGGACTCGACGACAGGGATGTTGTTGGCCATGCCGTTGCCGATGCCAACACCGACCAGACCGCCATCGGCAAGCGAGAAGAGCGACTGGACGATCTGGTAGCCCTGGCCCTGGGCGTCCTTAAACGGATCGACCCAAACCTGGAAACGCACCTGAACGTGCGATAGGAACTTGTAGGCGCCCACGGCTCCGACAGCTAAGAGCGCAAGGCCGATGACGACATACGAAAAGCGCCCCGTGGCAACGTAGAGCATCAGCAAGAAGATGGTGTAGAACAGCACGGCCGAACCCAGATCGCGTTCGAAGACGACAACGAGCAGGCACACACCCCACACGGCAAACAGCGGCAGCAGCAGTCGCAGGCGAGGGATCTTAAAGCCCAGGATCTTGCGGTTGGAGATGGAGAGCAGCTCGCGGTTCTCGGCCAAGTAGCCGGCCAGGAACAGCACGATAAAGACCTTGGCGAACTCGCCAGGCTGGATGGTAAAGCCCGCGATGCGAATCCACAGCTTGGAGCCCGAGATCGTGGTGCCGATAAAAATGGGCAGCATCAGCAGGATGATGCCGATAATGCCAAAGGTGTACTTGTAGCGCATGACCACGTCGAGGTTTTTGACCAGTGCAAGCGTTCCCACCATCAGGGCCACCGAGACAAACAGGATGATGAGCTGTGAGATGGCGAGAGCGGGGGCGAGACGCGTCACGAACGTGATGCCGATGCCCGAAAGTATAAATACGATGGGTAGGATGGCGGGGTCGGCGCCGGGCGCCAAGATGCGCACGGCGATATGTGCCGCAGCGAAGGCGGCAAAGAGGCCGATCGGCACGGCGAGCGTCTCAAAGGAGATGGCGGCGCCCGCGGTGAGCACGTACATCGCATACAGCAGGATGACGGGGAACGCCGAGGCGATGAGCAAGAGCAGCTCGGTGTTGCGGCGACTCATAAGCGGCACTCCCTTTCTAGTTCTTTTCGGAGGCTTCGGCCTCGGCGGACTGTTCGGCGGTTTTCTCGGAATCTGATTCGGAGGTCGATCCCTGATTGGTGTTGTCGCGAATCGTTTGCGCGTCGATCACCTGGCGGGTCTGCTCCTCGTCGATCTGGTGGCGGTACTTGGATATCGTGTCCTGCGCATCGTCGACACTTGTTTGCGGAATGCCCGCCTTGAGTCGGTTTTGCGTGTCTTCGGGCAGGTCGGACAGCTTGATGCTGGTTTCGCTTTCGAGCCAGTGGAGCTTGAGTCCGAGCGGCTTGCCGGGCAGGCCGCGCCAGACGGCGACATTGCCCTGGTAGGTACCCAGGTAGTACGAGCCGGTGACACCCGTGTAGGCCCAGACGCCAGCTGCCAGCACAAAGACGAGGGCCAGGATGGCGGCGATAGTAATGTTGCGGCGACGCACGCGTTGCGCCTCGCGCATAACGCCATCGTCAACCAGGTCAACGACTACTACGGTCACGTTGTCGTGGCCGCCGGCGGCAAGCGCCGCGTCCACTAGGTTGTCGACGCAGATTTGCGCGGTTGAGGACTGCGTGGCGATGTTCTCGATATCGCTATCGGGAATCATGCTCGAAAGGCCGTCGGAGCACAGGATCAGGCGGTCGCCTTCCTCGATATGCAGAGTGAAGTGGTCGGCATACATAGCGGGGTCCGAGCCCAGCGCGCGGGTGATGACCGAACGGTTGGGGTGGACGCGAGCCTCATCTGCCGTGATCTCGCCGGCGTCCACGAGCTCCTCCACGTAGGAGTGGTCGCGGGTCACGCGGATGAGCGTGCCCTCGTGGAGCAGGTAGGCGCGAGAGTCACCCACGTGGGCGATGGCGAGCGTGTCGTTTTCGATATAGGCGCAAGTGGCTGTGCAGCCCATGCCGGGCTTGCCCAGGCCATTCAAGGCAGCCTCGATTACGGCGGCGTTGGCGGCCTCGACGGCTGCCGCCAGGCGTGCGGCGTCGGCAGACTGAGGAGCTGTCTTGGCGATGGTCTCGACAGCGATAGAAGAGGCCACCTCGCCGGCAGCGTGACCACCCATGCCGTCGCATACGCAAAAGAGCGGCGACTGCACCAGGTAGGAATCCTCATTGTGCGGGCGCACGCAGCCAACGTCGGAGCGGGCGCCCCACATGAGTTGCGTGGTGGTGCCGGCATCATAGGTCGAGTCGGTCTCGATGCGCTCCTCGGTTAGGGGTTCAAAGCTCATGGTCGAGCCGGGGTCTTTGAGCTTGGCCTCAACGGCGGCAACGTCGATTTCGGCTGTGTCACCGGGAGAGACGGTGTCGGTCTCGGCGTTTGATTCGGAATCGCCGGTGTCCGGGGAGTCGGGCTCCTCGGAAACGCGGGCGGTCGACTCGTCATCTTGCGGGCTGACGTCTATAGGCTCGGGCGTCGCAAAGTGCGACGGCGCGGGCGTGTTTTGCGACTGGGCGGCGGGCTCGGCCACGGCATCGGACTCGCTTGCGGGCGCAGGCTGCGGGGTCTTGGGTGCAGGGCCGTCCTCGGGGGATGTCCCCGCCTCGGGCGCCGGCGTAGACGCGGGCGCAACCTCGGATGCCGGGGCTATGGGAAACGCCGGCGCGGCGGGCTCGGGTGCCGCAAACACCGCAGCGCTCTCGTTGATTGCCGCGGCGACGGGCTCTGCAAAGTGAGCCGGCGTCGGGGTTGCTTCGGGCGCTGTGGGCTGTTCCGCAGCATGTGCGCCGATGGGCGCCGCTACGGTATCCTCTTCGTCCTCGTTATCGGCGAGATCCGAAATATCATGCGTTACATGCGAAAGAGGCAGGGAGAACACGGTGTCCTCGGGCTCCACGGGTGCGGAGCCCGCCGGAGCGGCGTGGGCCGGTGCAGCTGTGGCGGCGGCCGGTGCCTCGGTCATAGTTGCGGACTTGTTCTCCTCGTCGATCATCGACGGTTCACCTTCATGACCACGTCGCCAATCTGGACTTCGTCGCCCTCACGCAGCGTCGCGGGCTCCACGAGCTGGCGGCCGTTGACGAGCGTGCCGTTAAGCGAGTTGAGGTCCTCGATGATGAGCGCTGGGCCCTGCAGCGAAAAGCGCGCATGCGAGGCCGAGACGAACGGTTCGTTGATGCAGATGTCCGAAGATGGCGAGCGACCGACGATGACGGGGCCGAGCATGTCTACGTGGATGCCGCGGATACCGCGCGGACCCTTGTCCACATCAATCGTCCAGATAGCCGAGTCGCGGCGCTGCCCGCGCACAAGTCCCACGCCGGTCTTCATGACGGCGAACAGGAAGATATAGAGCAGGGCGACCAGGACGATGCGGCCTGCAAAAAGGACGATATCGATGTTCATAAGCGACTATCCCCTAAATTCAAAGGTGCTCAGGCCAAACGTCAGCAGATCGCCGTTGCGCAGCGGGCAGCGCGTAATGCGGCGGTTGTTGACGAGCGTGCCGTTGGTGGAATTGAGGTCCTCGATCGACCAATCCGAGCCCGTAAAGGTGAGCTGGGCGTGGCGGCGCGACACGTTGGGGTCGCGCAGGGCAATGTCGGAAACCGAGCGCTCGCGACCGATGGTCACCTGTGCGGAGGTGATGCTATGGCTCTCGCCGCTCACGACGTCGACGAGCTGGGCGAGCGGGCGCTGCGGGGCGCGAGTGCTCGCCATGTTGGAGGCGATGCCGGCTGCGGCGCCTAGGCCCACGGCGGCACCGGTCGCGGCGGCTCCGCCCATGCCGGCAAGCGCGTCGCGCGAGACGGTCTGCGGCACCGGGATGGGTGCGGCGGCGGGGTCGGGGACGCTAGGCGCGAAGGGGTCTGCCACGGCAACCGGGTCGGGAGCAGCGGCGCGAGGCGTCGGCTGCTGCTGGGGCATGGCGGCGGGGCGCTGCTGCTGCGGG
>UQOJ01000019.1 GCA_900542635.1 uncultured Collinsella sp. | reverse complement strand
GGGTCAGCCCGTGGGAGGCCAGGGCGCCGCTGACCGGTGGACGGCACCGAGCCGTCATCGAACTTGGAAGGGGGAGGCCTCGCGGCCTCCCCCTTTTTTGCGTTATATACATGTTGTGCTTTGGAACCTAGCTTCCCCGTATGCGCTCTTACTGTTTGGCTGTTTTTTGAGTCCATCTAGTTTATTTGAGCGATAATTACTCGCATTGGCGTTAGGGAGGGCTTGATGTTTACCGTATTTGTCTTGGGCAATATTGCTTCGGGTAAGTCGACTGCCTGCCGCTATTTCGAATCTCGTGGCGCTATGCTTATCGATCTGGATGAGCTTGCAAAATCGCTGTATGTGCCGGGCTCTGATATCGTCAATGCTCTCGCGGATGAATTCGGTTGGGACATTTTGGATGAGGAAGGCGGCATTCGCCGCAGTATCCTCGCTTCTCGAGCTTTCGCTTCTCCTGATTCGGTCGCACGGCTCAATGGCATCGTGCATCCCGTTCTGATTGAACAGCTTTCGCTTAGGATTCTCGATCCGGTTTGTTGTACGGTTTCATCTCCCCGTTATCCCTTTGCGGTGGTCGAGGTTTCAGCTCCGACTGGTTTTGAGGATGCATTTGGCTTGGCTGATGAAATTCTGGTCATTAGCGCCCCTTTGTCAGTTCGTCGCGAGCGCGCTATTCAACGTGGCATGGAGCCATCTGATTTCGATGCCCGTTCTGCTTGCCAGCCCGATGAGTCTGCGCTGTGCAATCTCGCTACAACGGTGATTGATAATTCGGCAGCCGATAATTCGCTCTTTGAGCAGCTTGACTCATGGCTTGCATGCCACGGGTTTATAGATACTCCGGATAAGGAGGAGGCCGATGCCTAAGGCACGTTTCTTTACGTGGTATCGCGTGGCGCCACTTGCCGTTGTGTTCGTCTTCGGCCTTATTTCGCTCGTCTACTCGTGTGCTCCTGCCGCTTTCTTTAAGCCGCTGTATCCGATTGACTACGAGGCGTATGTAAAGCAATCCAGTATTTCGCATAATCTGGATCCGTATCTGGTGTGCGCTGTCATTAAGTCGGAATCGAATTGGGATCCCGAGGCCGAGTCGAATCAGGGTGCTCAGGGATTGATGCAACTGATGCCCGAGACTGCCCAGGACATGATCGCCAAGGGCCTTGTCGACGGAGGGGAGTATTCGGTCGACAATCTTAACGATCCGGCTACGAATATCGAGTTTGGCTGCGCATACCTCTCGTATCTTCTCGCCTATTTCAACGGGTCGACGGATAGTGCCATCGCCGCCTATAACGCCGGTATGGGCAATGTCGACGGATGGGCGCAGCAGAACACGTCACTCCATAATGCGATTACCTTCCCTGAAACTCAGGCTTATCTGATTCGCGTCAATAATGCCTGGGTTCGATATAAGACTCTCTATCCCGATCGGTTCGTATAGGACTAAGCCCACCGCCTGCGTATACTGCAGATGTACGAGTTAGGAGTATCCATGGCGGAATTTGAAGTAGAACGCGTTGGTGGTGAACTTAAGCGCTTTGGCGTTGAGGGCGCTGATGTGCCGTTTAAGGTCGTGTCTCCATACGAGCCCGCTGGTTCCCAGCCTAAGGCCATTGAGTCACTTGTGCGGGGCGTGAGGGACGGAGACCGCTATCAGGTTTTGCTGGGCGTGACTGGTTCGGGCAAGACCTTCACGATGGCAAAGACTATTGAGGCCCTGGGAAAGCCGACGCTGGTCATGGCCCCCAATAAAACGCTCGCTGCTCAGCTTGCGAGCGAGCTCAAAGAGTTCTTTCCCAATAACGCTGTGGTCTACTTCGTCTCGTACTACGACTACTATCAGCCCGAGGCGTATGTGCCGCAAAGCGATACATATATCGAGAAAGACTCCTCGATTAACGAAGAGGTCGAGATGCTGCGCCATCAGGCGACCGCGTCACTGCTCTCTCGACGTGATGTGATCGTTGTCGCATCGGTCTCGTGTATCTATGGCATTGGCTCTCCTGAGGACTATGCGGGTCTGGCTCCAAACGTCGACAAGAAGGTGCCGCTCGAGCGCGATGACTTTATCCATGCGCTTATCGACATTCAATATGATCGCAATGACTATGACCTGGCGCGTGGCACGTTCCGCGTGCGCGGCGATGTTGTCGACGTGTATCCGCCTTATGCCGAGCATCCGTTGCGGTTTGAGTTCTTTGGCGACGAGGTCGAGCTGATTGCCGAGATCGATGAGGTCACCGGTGAGATGCTTCGTGAGTACGAGGCCATCCCCGTATGGCCGGCATCACACTACGTGACCGAGAAGCCGAAGGTCAAGGCCGCTCTGAAATCGATCAGCGAAGAGTGCGAGAAACGCGTGGCGGAGCTCAAGGCGACCGACAAGTTGCTCGAGGCGCAGCGTCTGCAGCAGCGCACCGATTATGATCTTGAGATGCTCGAAACGATGGGCTTTTGCAACGGCATCGAGAACTACTCGCGTCATCTGGACGGTCGCAAGCCGGGTGAGCCGCCGTTTACCCTAATCGATTACTTTCCCAAGGATATGCTCTGTATCATCGATGAGAGCCATGTGACGGTGCCGCAGATTCGCGGCATGCACGAAGGTGACCGCTCGCGTAAGGTGACGCTGGTGGAACATGGTTTTCGCCTGCCCTCGGCGCTCGATAACCGCCCGCTTCGTTTCGATGAGTTTGAAGCAAGGATTCCCCAGTTTATCTATGTTTCGGCCACGCCGGGCGACTACGAGCTGCGGGTGAGCCAAAACGACGTGGAGCAGATTATTCGTCCGACCGGCCTTCTCGACCCCAAGATTGACGTGCGTCCAGTTCGCGGCCAGATTGACGATCTTGAGGACGAGATTCGCGAGCGCGTTGCCCGCAAGGAGCGCGTGCTGGTGACCACGTTGACCAAGCGCATGGCCGAGGACCTGACCGACCATCTGCTCGACGCGGGCATTAAGGTCAATTACATGCACTCTGATACGGCGACAATGGACCGTGTCGAGATCCTGCGAACGCTGCGCGAGGGCAAGATCGATGTTCTCGTTGGCATCAACCTGCTTCGCGAGGGCTTGGATCTCCCTGAGGTCTCACTGGTGGCAATTCTCGATGCCGATAAGGAAGGCTTCTTGCGCAACCGCCGTTCGTTGATTCAGACGATTGGCCGTGCGGCCCGTAACGCCGATGGCGAAGTCATCATGTATGCAGACGTTGTGACCGATTCGATGAAAGAGGCCATCGAGGAGACGCAGCGTCGTCGCGAGATTCAGATGGCATATAACGAAGAACATGGCATTGTGCCCAAGACGGTGCGCAAGGCCATCAACGACATCTCAAGTTTTATTGCCGAGGCCGAAAAGACCGTGGGGTCCAAGGGACGCTCGAAGGGCGACTCTCTTGGCCATGGCGCATTCTATACGCCCGATGAGTCGGGCGAGGGCGGTGTGCCGGAAACGGTGGCGCCCGAGCAGACACTTGCGGAGCAGTTGGAAGAACTGCCGCATGACGAGCTTGTGCGGATTGTCGAAACCATGGAAGAGGATATGCGTAACGCTTCTGCCGCTATGGACTTTGAGGAGGCGGCGCGCCTGCGCGATGCCGTCGTTCAGATTCGGGCGATGCTCGAGGGTGCGTCTGAGGACGAGACGATCGAGCGCTTACGCTCGCAGGCCCGCAAGGGTTCCACGTTCGCATCGGGCAGAAAACGCCAGGGTGCACGGTTTAAGAAATAGCGAACAGGCCCCGAGTTCCCTGTGGAGCTCGGGGCCTATGTCTTTTGCACGCTAGAATTTGTGCGTTAGAGGTCTGCGATCAGGGCTTCAGCACAACGGATGCCGTCGGTGGCCGCGCTCATGATGCCGCCGGCATATCCAGCTCCCTCACCACAAGGGTAGAGGCCCGGGGTCGACACGGCATGGCACGTTCGGTCTCGGGTGACAGTGACCGGTGAGCTCGAACGAGTCTCCACGCCGGTAAGAACGGCATCGGGACGGTCGTAGCCTCGTAGCTTTTTTCCGAGTAGGGGAAGTCCCAGGCGGAGCGACTCGACGATATGCTGCGGCAGGGCTTCGTCAATTGCCGTCCAGGTCACACCGAGCGGATAGGTGGGCTTTACCTTTCCGGGCGCCTTGCTGGCGCGTCCTGCGAGGAAATCTCCGACGAGTTGTGCCGGTGCGTTCCAGTTGGAACCGCCCAGGCGATAGGCGGCCGCCTCGCAGGCACGCTGGAGCTCGATGCCGGCGAGCGGGTCATCGTTGGGAAGATCCTCAGGCGTGACGTTAACGAGCAGGGCGGCATTTGCGTTGCGTCCGTCGCGGGCATTGAGACTGGCCCCGTTGACGCACAGATGGCACGGTTCTGAAGAGGCGGCAACAACCTGTCCGCCGGGGCACATGCAAAACGAGAACACGCTGCGGCCGTTGGGAAGATGGGCAACAAGTTTGTAGGGGGCCGCCCCGAGCGCTGGATGTCCCGCCGAGGCTCCATATTGGGCTCGGTCGATGTCGCGTTGCGGATGCTCGATGCGAACGCCCATGGCAAAGGTCTTTTGTGCGAGGGCCACGTTGTGGTCCTTAAGGAGCTCAAAAATATCGCGAGCAGAATGCCCGCAGGCGAGGATGAGGTGCTTTGTCTCGATTGACTCGTAAGCGGCGTCTTGGGACGATTGGACATCAATACCGGTGATGGCGCCAGACGCGTCGATGCGAATGTCGACGAGCTTCGTTCGATAACGGACGACACCTCCGAGCCGCTCGATGCGCTGGGATATAGCGGTGACAACCTTGGGAAGGATGTCGGAGCCAATGTGCGGCTTGGCATCCCACAGAATATCGCGGGGCGCACCCGCCTCGACGAAGGTTTCGAGGATAAGGCGATGGGCGGGATTTTTTGTTCCCGTATTGAGCTTGCCGTCCGAGAAGGTCCCCGCGCCGCCCAGACCAAACTGAATATTGCTCTCGGGGTCGAGGATGCGCTCCTTTAGAAAGAGGTCGATCGCCTGCGAGCGGCGAAATGCCGGGTCGCCGCGCTCGATGAGCAAGGGCTTAAGACCTGCTTCGGCGAGCGTAAGCGCAGCGAAAAGGCCAGCGCATCCGGCACCGACGACGACGGGGCGCTCTTTGGGTGCGTCGGAGACGGGGGAGGGGAATGAAGGCCCATCGTCTTCTATCGTGCGTACGCGCGAGCGGTCACGCTCGGAAACGCCGTCGACCGCTTCTCGCTCGAGGTGGGGACTAGTCAGCTCAACACGAAAGCTCAGGATAAAATGGACGTCTCGTTTTTTGCGAGCATCGATTGACTTGCGGTGGAGCTCGATGGACTTGATCTCGGAGTCCTTGCAACGTAGGACGCGCTTGGCGACTCGCTTGCCAACAATGAGGCAGGCATTTTCATCGCCGGCTTCATCGAGCGACGCGTTGACTTGGGTGATTTCGATCATCGAGGTCTCCTTAGAGGCAAGAAAGAGGCCGTCCGGTATCCCAGACGGCCCGAATGCGTTTTTGATTATAGACTGCGCGGCTACAGGCTGCTTGCAGCGCGAATGCCCGAGAGCCAGGCCCATGCAAGGTTAAAGCCTCCGCAATCGGCGTCGATGTCGAGCGCTTCGCCGCAGACGTAAAGCGGGGCGTCGACAGCGCTGCGCGCGCGTAGACTGGGTGTTGAGATGCTCTCGACAGATACGCCACCACGCGTGACCTGCGCCGAGCGCTCCTCGACTGTTCCCTCGACGAGCAACTTAAAGTGCTTGAGGATCGAGACCAGGTGGATGACATCGTTGGAGCCTGGATGGCACTGCTCGAACGCCGTGCAGACGACGCGGGAGAGTTGCGGGGCGAGCATGCCGTCGAGCCAACGGGGATCGCGGGGCGAAAAGCCGCCGAGCAGCTCAACGCGCCGGTTAAGTATATCGAGCAACTCGTCTTTGGAGAGGTCGGGGAAAACGTCGAGCAGGATCGTATCGCCGCGCTGGATACGACGGGAGAGGTTGAAGACAGCGACGCCCGAGATGCCGAAGGCTCGAAACAGCACTTCACCGTCTTCGTGCCAGAGCTCACTATGGTTACGGGTGAGCGTCAAGCGGGCGCGAACGCGCAGACCATCTAACGTCTTGAGTGCCGCCCGATCGCCAACGACCGTTGCCGATACGGGGCAGAGGATGGGGCGCAGCGAAGTGAGGGGGAGGCTAAACGTATCGGCGATACCGGTGGGGTTGCCGCCCGTGGCGATAATTACGGCATGTGCCTGCAGGGCCTCGTTCTTGCGAGGGACATCGGCGAGCGCTTTCCGAAGCGAGCGGAGCTCCGATTTTCGGTCGTCGTGCTTTTTTGCCTTGAGCGCCCGCGCTGGACGGTCTATTTGGAGTGCCCAGCCTTCGGAAGCTTTGTGCGCCGAGGCAACGTTGGCTCCGCAGATTAAGGTGATACCTAGGCGGTCGCAAACGTTGAGAAGCGCGTCGCGCACCGATTCGGCGCGAAGGGAGCGCGGGTACAGCCGGCCTTCCTCGGAGGTTGTCATGATGCCCAGCGAGGAGAAGAAACCCATAAGCTCTTGTTCGGGCCGGGGGCCCATAACGGATTCAACGAATACGGGGTGGTTATACCGCTGTGGATCAATCGATTCGTTGGAGAGGTTGCAGCGGCCGTTGCCGGTCGCAAGGAGCTTAAGGCCGCAGGCGACATCGCGCTCAACGATGCAGACGCTTTTGCCAGCGCGTGCGGCCGTAATGGCAGCGGCGAGGCCTGAAGCCCCGCCGCCGATTACCAGGACGTCATAGAAGGCGCTCGCGTTCACTTAGGCCTCGTCGGTCTCGTGCGGGGTGATAGCCTCGACGGCAGAGACTGCCTTGGGCAACATGCCATCGGGCAGCGCGGTCTCGACCTCGCCCTTATCGCAGGCCTCGGCGAGTGCCGGATTAATGGGAAGCTGGCCCAAGATGTCGAGGTTATAGCGCTCTGCGACCTCGGGGAGCTTGCTCTTGCCAAAGACCTCGATCTTCTTGCCGCAGTCGGGGCACTCAATATAGCTCATGTTCTCGACAATGCCCAGAATGGGGACGTTCATCTTCTCGGCCATGTTGACTGCCTTGGCGACGATCATCGAGACCAGATCCTGTGGGCTCGTGACGATGACGATGCCGTCGACGGGCAGCGACTGGAAGACGGTGAGCGCGACGTCGCCTGTTCCCGGAGGCATGTCGACCAGCAGGTAGTCGATGGGGCCCCACGAGGTCTCGCTCCAGAACTGCCTAATGGCGCCTGCGATGACCGGACCGCGCCAAAGGACGGGGTCGGTCTCGTTTTGGAGCAGCAGGTTGGAGCTCATGACCTTGACGCCGTGCTCGGAGATTTCGGGCAGCATAAGGTTGCCAAGGGCATGGACGTGGCGTCCGCTCATACCGAACATCTTGGGGATAGAGGGACCGGTGATGTCGGCATCGAGGACGCCGACCTTGTGGCCGTGACGGGCAAGCTCGGTGGCGATGGCACCGGTGACAAACGACTTGCCGACACCGCCCTTGCCGGAAAGCACAGCGATGACGCGTTTGACCTCGGACAGCGTGTTCTCCTCAAATTGCGACGGCGACGTTTGTCCGCCGGCGGCCTGTGCGTGCTCGCAACCCATGTATGACTCCTTTGTATATGTTGGGGCCGGGGCCCCGTGGTGTGACACGAGCGTCATTGTACCCTCGTTTGCGAGCGGGAGTCATTTGCGATGCATTTGGGCCGAGCGTGCTTGCAATACGATGGGTCCAAGCGAATGGGCGGGCTTACTGAACTTTGCTGGCGAACTCGAGGTATTGCATGCGCTGCAGCTTATCGATCGTCGAGGTGTATGGGCTGTCTTCAGATTCCAAGTCGTAGCGCAGCCCGTCGGCACCGAGATAGCCGGCGACATTGATGGTGGGCACATCTGACCTTGTTGCAAGCAGGGCCTTTTGATAGTCGGTGAGCGGGGCGCCGATCTTATTAAGGGTAATGGCTGCAATCTCGTTTGCCCCGACGGTGTCGTAGACGTTGAGCTCGGTATTGCCGGCGATTTCATAGTTAGCCCAGACGAAATAGGTCGACTGATAGACACGGAAAGCGTGGCTTGCCGTATCTTCCTGAGGGTACAGCTCGTCGTTGAGAGTCGTTGCGGCGCTCGGCTGATGGTCGCCAAAAAAGACAAGGACAACCGGTCTGCCGATATTGCGGAGCTCGTTGATAAAGTACTCGAGGTCCCGGTCGGATGCGTTGATGCAGGTGAGATAGGTGTTGAGCGCGCTATTGGCGCCCTCGCTGGCTCCCTCGACCCAATAGTTTGTCAGCTCTTCGGCGGGAACGGTGCCATAGTCGTAGCCGCCGTGATTTTGCATCGTGACGTCAAAGATGAACTGCGACGCTTCGTCGGTTCTAAGCAGGTCGAGTATCTTGTCGTAGGTGGCGTAGTCGCATACGCCGGCATGGTAACAGGGCGCACCTTCGAAATCGCCGATTGAAAGAAAATCTCCGAAGCCCAGCTGCTGATAGATTTTATCTCGATGGTAGTTGACGGGGTTTTGCGGGTGCATAGCGGTAGCGGTATACCCAAGCTCTTTAAGGTCCTTTGCCAGGCTGTTGACGCCATTCATCTGATACAGCTGATAGGGGATTTTGCCTAATCCGACAAAGGCCGTTGTCGCTCCGGTCAAAAATTCGAATTCGGAGTTTGCCGTTCCGCCACCGGTGACCGAAGCGAGCATGGTGCCGCGAACAAGTGTGTCGGGAAGCGAGTTGTAGAATGCGGGACCGGTGTACCCGGCCGCCTGGAGCTGCTCAAAGCACGAAAGGTCGCTAAAACTCTCGTTCATGACGGCAACAATCGTCGGCTTGATTTCATTGAACTGGGCAACGGCCGCCGCGCGCTGCTCGCTCGAGCCATACGTGCTGTCGTAGGCGGCGGCGAGCTCCTGCTCGATGCTCTGCGCCTCATCGGGCGTATAGTCTTCGGGCTTCTCAATGGGCAACTCGTTGACCATTTCGGTGAACGAAGTGATAAAACCCTGAGACGCATACGTGGTGATGGGCTGCCAACGGTCAAATCCAAAATTCAGCGCCTGCTCCAAGTCGATGTTGGAAAAGCCCGAGAGCCCCACAACGGTCACTAGCAGAAAAGCGCAGAGGTTGGCGGCGATTGCGGGGAAGACATGGGTGGGTGTACGGAGCTTTCTCGGTCGGATAAGCGAAAGAAGCCCCAGGGAAATCTCCAGCAGGGCTAGAGAGGTTACGATTCCGGCGGTAAAGGTAAACTCGTATCCCTCGCTCACTTCCATTGCGGTGCCAAGGGCCAAGATATCGCTTGGCAGGATGGCCTCGCCTTTAAACGTTATGACGAAGTGCTCGGCAATGCCAAGGATGCAACAGACGACGGGCACGAGGGCCATGACGCCTCCATGACGTTGTCCCAGCAAATAAAGGGAGAGCAGAACCGTCGCGAGCAACCCGACGGAAAACCCAAATGAGTTGGCGGGAATGCGATAGAACGTTTCGTTGCAGGCAATTTCGAGTGAAACGAACGAGAGCGCTGAAACAGCGGCGATGGCAAGGATGTCACGGCAAATACAGGCAACCGTTCCCGTCGCAAGATCGGTTTGGTCGATTAGTCCCGAAACCAAGGGCTCGACAAGAAGTATGACAGCGGCAGCAGCGAGCGCCGAATAAGAAAGGACCCATAGGGAATTGTCCTCATTTACGAGCAATTGATTCGTAATCCATGCAGCTACCATGCCGAGCGGGATGAGGAGCGTCGCGCACCAAAAGACGCGGGCAATGGGAGGCTTTTCATTGTGTTTGATTGAAAAATATACGCGCACGACGACGGCGGCCACGATAAGGACGGCGATGAATATGGGCAGATTGGCCATGTCGCTCGAAGTGATTTCAAGGGGGATATCTTCGGTCATGGACGTTCCTCTGTTACAGCAAATTAAGTTCAGTATTAGATTACTGTAACCTTTCCAAGATTACTGTAACCTTTCCACGGCATTTCGAGAAACAAAGCGCCCGATACGCAAAGCTAAAGGTCTGCGAATCTTGTATTACGAACATCTGTGCGCGTCGAGTGCGCTAAACTCATCGACAGTATGATTCGATGCAATAGGAGGCAAGGAGCTTCCATGTCTGATTCTTCTATCGTTATTCGCGGCGCTCGTGAGCACAACCTCCGTGATATCGATGTTTCCATTCCGCGTGACCAACTCGTGGTCATTACCGGTCTTTCTGGCTCGGGCAAGAGTTCGCTGGCATTTGACACTATCTATGCCGAGGGCCAGCGTCGATACGTCGAGAGTCTTTCGAGCTATGCGCGCCAGTTCTTGGGCCAGATGGACAAACCCGACTTGGATTCAATCGACGGCCTTTCGCCGGCGGTGTCGATCGACCAAAAGACGACGTCTAAAAACCCTCGCTCGACGGTTGGCACCGTAACCGAGATTTATGACTATCTGCGCCTGCTGTTCGCCCGTGTGGGCACCCCGCACTGTCCCGAATGCGGCCGCGTCATTGAGCGTCAGACGACCGACCAGGTTGCCGACAAGGTCTTGGCGGCGGGGGAGGGCCGTCGCGCGTTTGTGCTGGCACCGGTGGTGCGCGGGCGAAAAGGCGAGTACACCAAACTGTTTGAGGACCTTCGCGCCGAGGGCTTTAGCCGCGTGCGTGTCGACGGTGAAGTGCGCTCGCTCGACGATCCGATCGATCTGGACAAGAAGTTCAAGCACGATATCGAGGTCGTGGTCGATCGCATCGTGATCCGTGAGAACTCTCTGGGCCGTATCGCCGAGTCTGTTGAGCAGGCGACCGCGCTGGCTCACGGCAATGTAAACGTGTACATGCTGCCCGATCGTGATGCTCCCGAGGGGACCGAGGGCGAGCTGCTGGAGTATTCGTTGGCCTTGGCGTGCCCGGAGCATGGTCACTCCATTGACGATCTTCAGCCGCGTGATTTTTCGTTCAACGCTCCCTATGGCGCATGTCCTGAGTGCGACGGCCTGGGCTTTAAGAAAACCGTTGATGCCGAGGCGCTGATCGAGGACCCCTCGAAGTCCATTGCCGACGGAGTCTTTGGTAGCCTGTTTGGCAATTCGAACTACTATCCGCAGATTTTTGCTGCGGTCTGCAAACACTTTAAGGTGAGCACCGATACGCCGTGGGAGGACTTGCCCCCTCGCGTGCGTCGTGCATTCTTGGATGGCCTGGGCGATACGAAGATCTCGGTCGACTACCAAAAGCTCGACGGACGTCGCAGCCAGTGGGATACCAAGTTTTCGGGCGTTCGCAACATCCTGTACGAACGCTATACCGAGACGACGAACGAGAACACCAAGGCGCGCTTGGAGAAGTACATTCGCGAGGAACCGTGCTCGAGCTGCCACGGCGCTCGTTTGCGCCCTGAGATGCTCGCCGTCACCGTGGGTGGCAAGTCCATTTACGAGGTTTGTTGCCTGTCGTGCCGTGAGTCGCTCGAGTTTTTTGAGGGCCTGGAGCTCACCGAGCGCCAACAGTTTATCGGCGGGCGCATCGTCAAGGAAATCCTGGAGCGCTTGCGTTTTCTGGTCGATGTCGGACTCGACTATCTGACGCTCGATCGTGCCTCGGCGACGCTTTCTGGTGGCGAGGCGCAGCGTATTCGCCTGGCAACGCAGATCGGCGCGGGTCTCATGGGCGTGCTCTATATTCTGGATGAGCCCTCGATCGGTCTTCATCAGCGTGACAACGAGCGCCTGATCAAGACGCTCGAGCGCCTGCGCGATATCGGCAATACCGTTATCGTCGTCGAACACGACGAGGATACAATCCGTGCCGCCGATTACGTGATCGACATGGGGCCCGGCGCCGGCGTCAACGGCGGACACGTAGTCGCGGCGGGAACGCCTGCCGATATCATGGCGTGTCCTGAGTCGATGACGGGCGCTTATCTGACCGGCAAACGAATGATCCGGGTGCCTGATGAACGGCGCAAGCCCGGTCGTGGCTGCCTTAAAATTACGGGCGCTCGAGCCAACAACCTCAAAAACGTTACCGCCAAGATCGAGTTTGGTACGCTTACGGTTGTTACCGGCGTGTCGGGATCGGGCAAGAGCTCCCTGGTTACCGACACCATTGCGCCTGCCCTTACGAATGCCATTCACCGTTCGACGCGCCCTGTGGGTCCGTATAAGAAAATCGAGGGCATCGAGTGTATCGATAAGGTTATCGATATCGACCAGTCGCCGATTGGCCGCACGCCGCGTTCCAACCCTGCTACCTATATCGGCCTGTGGGATGATCTTCGCGCGCTGTTTGCGAGTACGCCGGAGTCGAAGGCGCGCGGCTACTCGCCGGGTCGTTTCTCCTTTAATGTGAGTGACGGGCGCTGTGAGGCGTGCAAGGGCGACGGACAGATCAAGATCGAGATGCACTTCCTTCCCGATATCTACGTTCCCTGCGAAGTTTGCGGCGGTAAACGCTACAACCGCGAGACACTCGAGGTCACCTACCGTGGCAAGACCATCTCGGACGTACTTGACATGAGCGTGGCCGAGGCACTGGCTTTCTTTGGGAATATCCCGCAGATTAAGCGCAAGCTTCAGACGCTGTACGATGTAGGCTTGGGCTACGTGAGCCTAGGCCAGCCCGCCACGACGCTCTCGGGCGGCGAGGCGCAGCGTGTGAAGCTCGCTAAGGAGCTTCATCGACGCCAGACGGGCAAGACGTTCTATATTCTGGACGAGCCGACGACCGGCCTTCATTTTGAGGACGTCCGCCAGCTGCTCGATGTGCTGCAGCGCTTGGTCGATGCGGGCAACACGGTGCTGGTGATTGAACACAACCTTGATGTCATCAAGGTTGCCGACCGCCTGATCGATATGGGTCCCGAGGGCGGTAACGGCGGCGGAACCGTCGTGGTTTCGGGCACACCGGAGCAGGTTGCGGACTGTCCGCAGAGTTATACGGGCAAGTTTTTGGCGCCGTTGCTCAGGCGTGACCGGGAGCGTCAGGCTCAACTTGATGCTCAATAAATAGGCGATTCAGTTTATGGGCGCCATCGACTCCTTGTGATTCGATGGCGCTTGCTGTGCCGAAGTGACGTATGCAGCCGAATTGGACATATACTTAATCCTTGCGTCCGAATGCGAGAGAAAGGATATGTCATGGCAAAGGCTGTAAAGACGCCAAAAACCAATGCGATGCGCGAGCTGGAAAGTGCCGGCATTTCCTATGTTCTACATACGTACGAAGACGATGGTGATGAGTCGGTGGGCCTGGGGGTCGCGATTTCGGAGCAGCTTGGCGAGGAGCCCGGTCAAGGATTTAAGACTTTGGTCTGCGTGACGCCGTCCAACGACTATGTCGTGTGCTGCATCCCTGTTGCCGACGAGCTCGATCTAAAGTCCGCCGCGCGTGCCGCGGGGGAGAAGTCCTTGGCCATGATGCATGTGAAGGATTTGCTTGCGGCGACTGGCTACGTTCGCGGCGGCTGCAGCCCGGTCGGTATGAAAAAACGCTACCGGACGCTCATTGACGAGACATGCGTCCTTTGGGATACCATTTTTATTTCGGGAGGCAAGCGTGGTTATCAGCTCGAGCTTGCACCCGATGATTTAATTGCATTTTGCGGGGCGACGGTTGCCGCGATTACGAGAGAGGACTGAGCGATGCCGCAGGAAGAATTGAAGTGCGGAGCTCATTTTGCAAAAGAATCTGCGCCTCAGACACCCTCATCCGAAGTTTCTTCGTCGCGAGATGACACTGACGACATGGGCTCGTCGGACTACTCCACGGTTGGTCGTTCCGCCGGGCTTATGACCATTCTGACTATCGTGTCTCGCGTCACCGGTTTTATCCGCACGTGGGCAATGGCGGCCGCTATCGGCATGTCGCTACTCTCGTCCTCCTATCAGGTCGCCAACAACCTGCCCAATATGCTCTACGAACTCGTGATGGGTGGCATGCTCGTGACGGCGTTTTTGCCCGTGTACATGGGCGTGAGGCGTGAGCAGGGTCGCGAGGCCTCGAACGAGTACGTGGGCAACCTGCTTGGCATTCTGCTTTTGGTGCTGGGTGGCATTTCGTTGCTGGGGACCGTGTTCGCCCCGGGCTTTATCTGGACGCAATCGTTCCTTTCGGGTGACGGCGGCAGCATGGATACCGCTGCGTTCATGTTCCGTTTCTTTGCCATCCAGATTCTCTTTTATGGTTTGGGCTCGGTGTTCTCGGGCGTTCTCAACGCACACCGCGACTACTTCTGGTCGACGTTTGCCCCGGTCCTCAACAATGTGATCGTCATTGCGAGCTTTATGGGTTTTGCGCCCGTGTCCGCACAGTTTGGCGAACGTGCCGGCATCATCTTGATTGCGGCCGGTACGACCCTCGGTGTCTTTGTTCAGATGGCATGTCAGATTCCCGCGCTTGGCAAGCACGGCGTGCATCCCCATATCCATATCGACTTTAAGGACCCCGCGCTGCGCCAGACGATTGCGCTCGGTATCCCGACGCTGCTCGCCACGGTGTGCATGTTTGTCTCGACTTCTATCACCAACGCTGCCGCGCTGGTGGTCCAGCCCGAGACGGGTCCTTCCGTCATCGCCTATGCGCGCCTGTGGTACACGCTGCCCTACGCGCTGATTGCCGCCTCGCTTTCGACGGCGCTCTATACCGAGCTCTCTCATGACGCACAGGAGAAGGATTACGACAGCGTTCGCACGGGCATTTCGCGTGGCGTCGCCCAGATGCTGTTCTTCCTGATTCCGTTCGCACTGTACCTGATTGTCTTCGCACGTCCGCTCAACATGATTTACTGTGCCGGCAAGTTCGATGAATCCGGCGTGGCGCTGGTGTCCGAGTACCTTGTCTACCTGGCGCTCTCGCTGCCGCTCTACGGCGTGGTCGTGTTGATGCAGAAGAGCTTCTCTGCCTTGCTCGACATGAAGCCCTATAGCCGCTATTGCCTGTATTCCGCCATCGGCCAGGCTGGCTCGGTTCTGCTGTTTGGCGTTGTGCTGGGCTTCGGTATGCCGGCAATCGCGCTTTCGTATGTTGTCGACTACGTGATCTTGGTCGGCTGTTCGCTGTGGTGGCTGCGTCGTCGCCTGCGTGGCCTTCAGGTCAAATCTATCCTGCATGGCGGTTTCTTTGGCCTTTTGCTCGGCGGCCTAGGGGCTGCCGCAGGCGCCGGCGTCATGTGGGCGCTTGAACACTTTGTCGGGGTACTTGGCGGCTCGATTCTGATTACTCTTGGCTATGTTTGCGTTGCGGGTGTCGTCTCGCTTGCTGTTACCTTTGGCCTTGCCGTCGTTCTTAAGATGCCCGAGGTCTCGGCGCTGCTTCGTCGCAAGTAGGTGCGTGTGGCCGGTCACGACAACATTCCAACACTCGCCGAGCAGGTTTCGCGCGTTCCCACGCAGCCCGGATGTTACCTTTGGAAAGATGCCAAGGGCGATGTCATCTACGTTGGCAAGGCGAAAAACCTGCGTTCCCGTATGCGCCAGTACGTGACGCTGCAGGATGAGCGCCAAAAAATACCGCTCATGATGCAATTGGTTGCGAGCTTTGACTACATCGTTGTCGAAACCGAGCATGAGGCGCTTGTACTCGAGCGCAACCTGATCGGCCAGTACCATCCGTACTTTAACGTCGACCTCAAGGATGACAAGAGCTACCCCTTTATCGCCATTACAAAGGGCGACCTGTATCCCGCTATCAAATACACGCGCGAGCGTCATAAGCCGGGAACGCGTTATTTTGGTCCCTATACCGATAGCCGCGCGGCGCGTGAGACCATTGACACGCTGCGCAAGGTGATCCCGATCTGCTCGGCTTCTTGTGCGGAGTGGCGTCGTTGTCGTCGTATCGTCGAGTCCCACAAGGGCGAGGAAGACATCGTCAATATGATTTGCGCGCAAAACGGGCGTCCCTGCTTCGACTACCATGTCGGGCGCGGCCCAGGTGCGTGTGTCGGCGCGATTTCTCCTACGGACTATGCCAAGAACGTCAAGCGTGTCGAGCGCTTTTTGTCGGGCCATCGCAAGGATGTCGTCGATGAGCTGACCTCCGAGATGACGGATGCCGCCGAGGCGCTCGACTTTGAGCGCGCGGCACGCGTCAAACGTCGTTTGGAGGTCATCAGGGGTCTGGACGACCGTCAGCAAGTCGTTTTTCCCTCCAGTGTCGATATCGATGTCATCGGTTTCTATCGCGAGGAGACCATCTCCGCCGCTTGCGTCTTTGTCGTGCGTGAGGGTCGAACGGTTCGAACCTGCGAGTTTATTCTCGATAAGGGTTTGGATGTCGACGAAGAGGAACTTCAATCGGGCTTTCTTAAGCGCTATTACGACGAGACGGCTGATATTCCAGCTGAGATAAACCTCTCTGTCGAGCTTGAGGATGCGGAGGCGCTGGGGGAGTGGCTTGCAGGCAAGCGCGAGCGTTCCTGCCATCTCCATAGGCCGCAGCGTGGCGAAAAGCACCGTTTGCTCGATATGGCATCCAAAAATGCGCGCCATGCCCTCATGCGCTACATGATGCGAACGGGGTACGCTGACGACCGCACCAATCAAGCGCTCCTGGAGCTCGAAAGCGCGCTGGCGCTGCCGGCGCCGCCGATGCGTATCGAGTGCTTCGATATCTCGACGCTGCATGGAACCTTTACGGTCGCCTCGATGGTGGTGTTTACCAACGGACGCGCCGACAAGAGCCAGTACCGTCGTTTTAAAATTCAGGCCGAATTGGACGAGGCAAACGACTTCGTGTCGATGTCCGAGGTTTTGGGACGACGCTATGCTCCCGAGCGCATGGTCGACGAGCGCTTTGGCTCGCGCCCCGATTTGCTCGTTGTCGATGGCGGTAAGCCGCAATTGACCGCTGCGATCAAGCAACTTGAGGCTCTTGGGCTCGATATACCGGTTTGTGGCTTGGCGAAGGCCGATGAGGAAGTTTTCGTGCCTTGGGACGAGACTCCCGTCGTGCTGCCGACCGGGTCTGCTTCGCTCTATCTAATTAAACAGGTTCGCGATGAATCGCACCGTTTTGCCATCACGTTCCATCGCGAGTTGCGCGATAAAGCCATGACGGTTTCGGTACTCGATGACGTTCCAGGCGTGGGACCCACCAGAAAACGTGCCCTTATGCGCCATTTTGGCTCGATGAAGCGTTTGCGCGCGGCGAGCGAGCAAGAGATCGCGGAAGTTCGCGGCATACCTGCCGATGTTGCCAAGGCGGTCCACGAGGCGCTCGTTGCATGGAATGCCGAGCGCGCCGAGGCGGCGGCTGGCCATTCCGATAGCTAAACACGAGCCAAACAACTGATATACATGATTGCGCGATTTTCAACCATTTATTTCGCCATGATTGCCTGCTGGTTTCGGGTTTTATTAACGCTAAAACGTTTGACTAACCCAAGCGAAAACCCTGCTATCCTGCGGGTTGACGAAGACTGATATCTCACCTCGCCGATACATACTGTCTGGCGAATCGTTTGTCAACGAATTCGGTGAACGGTAGTAAATACCGTTCAAGCGTATGTATGTATCGGTCGCCGAGCGCGGCACCTCAGTTGGGTTCGTCGGTAGGTAAGGTATATATCGTCCGCAAGTTGCGCGGGGGCAAGTCTAGGTGCTCCCGAGTAAGATTCTCTATTGATAGGAGAAGACATGGCCATCATCAACAAGGGTATGTCCAGGCGTTCGTTCCTCGGCCTCACCGGCAGCGTCGCTGCTGTCGCAGGGCTTGGTCTCACCGGCTGCGGTGGCAGCTCTAGCGACGAGGGTTCCGCTTCCGGTTCCACCGATTCCGCCAACCGTGGCGGCGGCGTGATCACCGCTGGTTCCGCTTACGCTCCGTCCAGCTTCGATCCCGCCAGCACCGGCTCCGCTGTGGGCCTGGGTGCTAACTGGCACGTCGTCGAGGGCCTCTACGGCATCGATTACCACGACTACAGCACCTTCAACGAGCTCGCCACCGACGATCCTAAGTCCGTGGACGACACCACTTTCGAGGTCACCATCCGCAAGGGCGCCAAG
This sequence comes from uncultured Collinsella sp., assembly GCA_900542635.1. GTDB lineage: Bacteria > Actinomycetota > Coriobacteriia > Coriobacteriales > Coriobacteriaceae > Collinsella. The sequence continues at coordinate 16,592 of UQOJ01000019.1, read as the reverse complement.
TTCTCCGATGGCACCGAGGTCACCGCTGACGATGTCGTTGCCTCCTACACCGCTTGCGCCGCTTCCGCTACCTATGCTCCGTTCTTCCAGCCCTTCGAGTCCATCGAGGCCAAGGACGCCAGCACCGTGACGGTCAAGACCAAGGTCCCCAACTTCTCCCTGCTCAAGGATCGTCTGGCCATCGTCCGCGTTACCCCGGCCACTCAGACCGAGGAGGATCGCGCCAAGCAGCCGATCGGCTCCGGCCCCTGGATGTACGACTCTATCTCCGATACCGAGATTACCCTGGTTCCCAATCCTGAGTACAACGGTGAGTATGCTGCCGAGGATAAGAAGATCCAGTACAGCATCCTGACCGACCCCACTGCTCGCGTTACCGCTCAGCAGGAGGGCTCCACGCTCGTTATGGAGCTCGTTACCGCTGACGCCGTCGACCAGCTCGAGAGCGCCGGCTGCAAGATCGATAACGTTCAGGGTTTCGGCACCCGCTTCATCATGTTCAACGTCGCCAAGGAGCCTTGGAACAACGTCAAGGTCCGTCAGGCTGTCATGTATGCGCTCGACACCGAGAAGATGGTCAGCAACACCTTCGCCGGCCTTGCCACCGCTGCCAGCTGCTACCTGCCCAAGAGCTTCACCAACTATCATGAGGCTTCCACGGTGTACAAGACCGACACCAAGAAGGCTAAGAAGCTCATCGAGGAGTCTGGCATCACCCCGGGTGCCATCACCCTGCGCACCACCGACAACGAGCAGATTAAGGGCATGGCCGCCCAGGTCAAGAACGACCTCGACGCTCTCGGCTTCGATGTGACCATCCAGACCGATACCTCGCCGGCCACCTACGCCGCCATCGACGGCGGCGAGGCCTACGATATCCTCCTTGCCCCTGGCGATCCTTCCTGCTTCGGCGCCGACCCCGACCTGCTGCTCAACTGGTGGTACGGCGACAACGTCTGGATGCAGACCCGTTGCCCGTGGAAGGAGTCCGCTGAGTGGCAGAAGCTCCACGGTCTCATGGACGAGGCTCTTGCCGCCGAGGGCGACGAGCAGCAGAAGAAGTGGAACGAGTGTTTCGACATCATTGCCGACAACGCCGTTCTGTACCCCGTTGTCCACGTCAAGACCGTCTCCGCTTCTTGGGACGATCCGTCCACTGCGCCCAATGGCGAGGCCCTCGATGGTTTCAAGGGCATCGGCACGACGAGCATGTCCTTCAGGGGCGTTGCGACCGTCAAGGCGTAAGACTCGCTTGAGTCTATATGCAGGATGTCGGTCGTTGGGACCGTATCCTCATAGTTGAAACAAAGACCCGGGCGGCAACGATGTCGCTCGGGTCTTGTAATGAGTACCCGTACTCATATACCAGTTGGTCCTACCGACAAAAGAAAGGGGAGAGAACGTGAACAACTTGCTACGTTTGATTGGAAGGCGTCTTGTGGCGCTGCCGATCATGGCATTGGGCGTCACCGTCCTGGTGTTCTTCCTTATGTCGTTCTCCAAGACCGACCCCGCCTACACGGCGTTGGGTGACGGTGCCTCGCCCGAGGCGGTTGCCGAGTACCATGAGAAGTATGGTCTGGACGACCCCTGGCCCGTGCGCTACGTGCGCTATATGGGCGATTTGATCCATGGCGACATGGGCACCTATGGTGCTGCTCGCAACTCCGTTGCCAAGCGCATCTCCACGGCCCTGCCCGTCACGATGCAGCTGACCTTTATCGGTCTTGCCATCGGTGCGGTCGTTTCGTTTTTGCTCGGCGTCATCGCGGCACTGTATCGCGACAAATGGCCGGACCAAGTGATCCGCGTCTTTTCCATCGCCGGCTTGGCAACCCCGTCGTTCTGGCTTGCCGTTCTGTTGATTCTGCTGTTCTCTTCCTACCTTAAGGTGCTCCCGGCATCGGGTGCTCTGCCTCACTTCACCACGAATCCGGTTGGCTATCTGGGACGTATGATCATGCCCGCCATCGCCTTGGCATTTCCGCTGACGGGCCAGATGACTCGTATCGTGCGTACCGCCATGGTCGAGGAGCTCGACAAGGATTATGTCCGTATGGCTCGCGGCGCCGGCGTTCCCGAGAAGGTCGTCGTCGGCATCAACGTTCTTCGCAATGCGCTGATCACCCCGGTCACCACCCTCGGTCTTAAGATCGGTTACCTCATGGGCGGCGCCGTCGTCATCGAGGTTATCTTCAACCTCCCCGGCATGGGCACTGCGATTCTGCAGGGCGTTCAGGGCAACGAGGCGAACCTGGTTCAGGGCGTCGTTATCGTCGTTGCTCTTGCCTTCATCATCATCAACATCGTGGTTGACATGCTCTACCTGCTCATCAACCCGCGCATCAGGACGGTGTAGATTATGGTAAAGATTCGAGAGAAGCAAACCGAGCAGCTCGAGAAGGCTGCCTCCAAGGGGCTCAAGCTCGGTGGCTGGAAGAAGATGACGTTGTCTTCTAAGATTGCCGCCGTCGTGCTGGTGCTGGTCGCCCTGACTGCGATTCTGGCGCCCCTTCTTGCCCCCTATAGCCCGGTCGAGATCTTTACGGCTCGCCAGGCTCCCGGCAACGGATTTATCTTCGGTACCGACGATAAGGGTCGCGACATTCTGTCGCGTATGCTCTACGGTGGTCGTTACTCGCTGATTATCGGCTTTGGCGCCACCGCCATGGCTCTGGTCTGCGGCTCGGTCGTGGGCGCCCTTGCAGCGGTTTCGCGCAAGGCCGTCTCCGAGACGATCATGCGTATCCTGGACATCATCATGTCCATCCCGGGCATCGCCCTCGCGGCCGTCTTTGTCTCCATCCTGGGCAACTCCGTGCCGTCGATCATCTTCGCCATCGGCTTTATGTACACTCCGCAGATTGCCCGTATCGTGCGCGCCAACATCGTGTCCGAGTACGGCGAGGACTATGTCCGCGCGGTCATCGTTTCCGGCGCCAAGGCTCCGTGGATTTTGATCAAGCATGTTCTGCGTAACTGCATCGCCCCGATCATGGTCTTCACCGTTACCCTGGTCGCCGACGCCATCATCTTCGAGGCCTCGCTGACCTTCATCGGCGCTGGTATCCAGGAGCCCACCGCTACCTGGGGCAACATCCTCGCCGACGCCCGCGGCGGCGTGCTCGCCGGCCGTTGGTGGCAGGCACTGTTCCCGGGCCTGGCCATCATGATCACCTGCCTGGCGCTCAACATCCTCTCCGAGGGCATTACCGACGCCATGGCCGCTGCTCCCTCCGCCGCCCTGGATCCCACCGATTCCTCCAAGCGTCGCGAGGCCGACCTGCTGGTCTCCGACCCCGTTCGAGCCTACAAGGAGCAGGCCCAGTCCCTCTCCGCTCGCCTTGGCGCCCTGCGCGATGTCGAGCTCAAGCGTGACGATCGCCATGTGCCCGACGAGTCTGTTGAACCGATTCTCTCGGTCCGTGACTTCTGCATCCAGTTTGAGCATCACGGTGATATCAACGTCGTCGACCATGTCAACTTTGACGTCCGTCCTGGTCAGACCATGGGCCTGGTGGGCGAGTCCGGTTGCGGTAAGTCCATCACCACGCTGGCCATCATGGGCCTGACCGATGAGGACGAGCACCTTTCCGGCGAGGTCCTCTGGGAGGGCCGTGACCTGCTCAAGATGAGCAAGAAGGAGTGGTTCGGCCTGCGTGGTACCGATATCGCTATGGTCTATCAGGACGCCCTGTCCTCGCTCAACCCCTCCATGCTCATCTCTGCCCAGATGAAGCAGCTCACCAAGCGCGGCGGAACCCGCAGCGCCGAGGAGCTCCTGGAGCTCGTCGGCCTCGATCCCAAGCGCACGCTCGAGAGCTATCCGCACGAGCTTTCCGGCGGCCAGCGTCAGCGTGTCCTGATCGCTATGGCCCTTACCCGCGACCCCAAGCTGGTCATCTGCGACGAGCCCACGACCGCTCTGGACGTTACCGTCCAGAAGCAGGTCATCAAGCTGCTCAACGATCTTCAGGCCAAGCTCGGCTTTGCCATGATCTTCGTTTCGCATGACCTGGCTCTGGTCGCCGAGGTCGCCCATAACATCACGGTTATGTACGCTGGCCAGGTTATCGAGCAGGCGCCCACCAAGGAGCTGCTCACTAACCCGATCCACGAGTACACCCGCGGTCTTCTGGGTTCCGTTCTGTCCATCGAGAGCGGTTCGGGCCGCCTGCACCAGGTGCCCGGTGCCGTTCCGAGCCCGCGCGATTTCCCCAAGGGCGATCGCTTCGCGCCCCGCTCGAGCCACCCGCGTATTGGCCTGGACACCCGTCCGGTCTTCAAGCGCGTGCCCGGCACCGAGCACTTCTATTCCGAGCTCCCCGACGAGGTGCTCAAGGCAAATGGTTTGACCCCTCACGCGGAGGTGATGTAGATGAGCGAGACCGCAGTAAACGGCGTCGAGCCGATCATCTTCCTTGATGACGTCCACGTCACCTTTAGGACCCGTACCGGCTCGATTCTGCACCCCAACCTGGTTCACGCCGTCCAGGGTGTAACGATTAAGCTCATGCCCGGTCAGACGATCGGCATCGTCGGCGAGTCCGGTTGCGGTAAGTCCACCACCGCTAACGTCATGTGCGGCCTGCAGGCCCCCACGAGCGGCAAGGTCTACTTTAAGGGCAAGGACGTTACCAAACGTACCGCCGAGGACCGTCGCCACATGGGTCGCGTCATCTCGGTCGTGTTCCAGAACCCGGCCACGGCGCTCAACCCCCGCATGGTCGTTCGCGAGCAACTGCTCGACCCCATGCGCGTCCACAACCTGGGTACCGAGGCCGAGCAGGAGAAGCGCGTCAAGGAACTCTTGGAGCTCACCGGTCTGCCCAGCTCCGCTGCCGAGGTTCTTCCCGGCCAGCTTTCGGGCGGCCAGCGTCAGCGCGTCGCAATTGCCCGTGCCCTGTCGCTGAACCCCGATGCCATCATCGCCGACGAGCCCACCTCGGCTCTGGACGTTTCGGTCCGCGCGCAGATTCTGAACCTGCTGACCGACCTTAAGAAGGAGCTCGGCCTGGCCATGGTGTTCATCAGCCATGACATCCAGACGGTCCGCTATATCTCTGACGACATCATCGTTATGAATGGCGGCAAGATCGTCGAGCAGGGCGAGGCCAAGCAGGTCTTCCAGCACCCCCAGGACCCCTACACCAAGATGCTGCTCGGCGCTGCGCCGTCGCTGCTGCACCCCAAGCTCGGCGAGTAGCCTCGCTTTCCCTCCCGTGCGCCCGGTTCCCTTGCCGGGCGCACCTCCGTTGCGATTTCGAAAGGTTGGGTTCACGAGCCATGCCAAGTGCTCAGGAGCTACAACATCAATTTGGTGAATATCGAGGCGTCATGCCCCGTCCATCAGATTTCGATCTCTTTTGGAAGGATCGCATGGCCGAGGCCGACGCCGTCGGGCTTGACTATGCGATCGAGACGGCATCGGTCAACGATGCCGCGACCTGCCAGCTTTTCGACCTCTGGTATACCGGCATGTGTGGCGCTCGCCTGCATGCCAAGTACCTTAAGCCCGTCTCGGACGAGCCCGTGCCATTGGTGCTTCAGTTCCATGGGTATCCGGGTGCAAGCCGCAGCTGGTTTGAGCAGGCGTCGTTTGCGGGCATGGGCATGGCACTCATCGCCCTCGACTGCCCCGGCCAAGGAGGTCCCTCCGAGGACATTGGTGGATTTGAGGGCACGACGGTTGCTGGGCATATCGTCGCCGGTATCGACGGCGACCCGGCCAACCTCTACTATGTCCGCTTGCACCAAGATATTCGCATCCTGTGCCGCATCGTTCGCGAGCTCGAGGGCATCGATCTTTCCCGCGTATTTGTGAACGGCGCGTCGCAGGGCGGCGGTCTGGGCATTGCTACCTGTGCGCTTAACAGCGAGCTTATCAATCGCGCCGCCATCCTCTATCCCTTCCTGTCAGATTTCCGCCTGGTCTGGGATTTGGATGCCGACGACATTGCCTACGAGGGCCTGCGCTATTGGTCTCGCTGGTTTGACGAGGACTCGACTCGTATTGACGAAGCCTATGCCAAGCTGGCGTACTTCGATTCCAAGAACTTTGCCCCTATGGTCAAATGCCCCGTGCTGTTTGGCACCGGCACAGCCGATATCGTCTGTCCGCCAGCGACGCAGTTTGCGGTCTATAACAACCTGACCTGCGAAAAGCGTCATGAGTTCTTTGAAGGCTTTGGCCACGAGGAGATTCAGGATTTTGACGATCTGATCATTCCGTTTTTCTGCAAGGGAGGGGAGGCTCATGTCTAAGTGCGAGAGCAATGTTGACGAGCTGATTGTCCCCGGACTCGTGGGAATTCCTGGAACGGTTTCGTCAAGGCTCGCAGAATATCGGGGCTGGCGCGGTGATGTCCAAGCAGATGTTTCTGATTTAGAGACATGCGCTTCGAATCTTGAGATTCAAGGCCTGGCCATAACGGCGATTGACTTTGTTAACCCCTGCGCCCGTTACTCGGAGGTCTCCTTTGAGCTCGGTGACGATGCGATTCACGCTCGTTTGATCGAGCCTGTCGGTCGTGCCCGAGTATCTGAGCGCGTGCCGCTGTGCCTGATGTTCCACGACATCGATCGGCCTGTGCGCGGCTGGCATCACATGACGAGATTTGCCGCCATGGGGTATGCCGTTCTCGCGCTGGATGACGATGTTGCTGGTGCGGACGACCTGCAGCGGGGGATTTCTTCGCCCGCATTTGTCAGGCGCGTCCGTTGGGGCTGCGCGTTGGCGAAGGTCGCGCGCAATCTTGATGGCATGGACCCCGACCGCATCTTTGCATGGGGCGAGGGTCTTGGCGGCGGAGTCGCGCTGGCGGTTTCTGCTCTGGACGAGCGGGGCCTCGCCTGCACGGCGGTTGCCAATCCGCTTCCTGGCGGCCTCGAGGCGTTGTCGTCTCGGGTGCGCGGATCGGTGCTCATGGGCACATCGCTTATGGATACCGTGAGCGATCCCAAGGATCAGTTTGCCGTATTCAACGGTCTTGAGTGTGACCGGAGGCATATCATCTATGCAAAATACGCTCACGAGCGCATCAATGCGTTCGAAAATGAAGTCGTCGACTTTTTTAACCAAACGTTCTACTCGTGTTCTTTGGCCTAGACGGCCTGGACACTGCCAACAAGAGTGGGTGGCATAGGGCCGCCCGCCAGACAGCTAAGGAGATTCTTGTGGCAACTCAGAAATTCACCGGCGTTATCCCTCCCGTCGTTGTTCCCGATACCGAAGATCACCAGCTCGACGTTGCCTCCTTTGAGCGCAGCATCAACCGCATGATCGATGCCGGCGTCGATGGCCTGTTCTTCTTGGGATCATCGGGCGAGGTCGTCTTCTCCACCGACGAGCGCCGTCGCCAGATTATCGCCGAGGCCGTTCGTATCGTCGACCACCGCGTTCCCGTTCTGGTCGGCATCATCGATACCGAGACCGAGCGCATGATCGAGCACGGCAAGGTCGCCCAGGAGCTGGGCGCCGATGCCCTCGTCGCCACCTGCCCGTTCTATGCCCTGCAGGGCATGACCGAGGTCGAGGAGCACTTCCGCATCCTGCACGAGGAGCTCGACCTGCCCATCTTTGCCTATGACATTCCCGTCTGCGTTCACACCAAGCTCCCCTGGAAGCTCCTTGCCAAGCTCGGCGCCGAGGGCGTTCTGGCCGGCGTCAAGGATTCCTCGGGTGATGACATCTCGTTCCGCTACCTCGTTCAGGAGAACGAGAAGAACGGCCATCCGATGAGCATTCTCACCGGCCACGAGGTTGTTGTCGACGGCGCCTACCTCGGTGGCGCCGACGGTTCCGTCCCGGGTCTCGCCAACGTTGAGCCCGAGGGCTACGTGCGTCAGTGGAAGGCCGCTCAGGCTGGTGACTGGGCTACCGTCAAGGCCGAGCAGGATCGCCTCAATGAGATTTCGCACATCTGGGATGTCACCTCGGGCGTCCAGGGCTATGCCGGTGGCGTCGGCGCCTTCAAGACCGCTATGAACCTCATGGGTATCTTCGACAGCCCGACCATGCCGCGCCCGGTGAAGGCCATGACCGGCGAGAACGTCGAGGCGATTAAGAAGGTCCTCCAGGACAACGGTCTCCTTTAAAGCTTTTCCAGGCACCCGACCTCGCCGTTCAACCGTGCGGCCATGACCCATTAGGTCAATGGTCACACGGTTTCTCGGCGATCTCGGGCACTTGGAAAACCTTTACCGCGCTGTGACGGCTAGCCTGACGGCGCATTTCCTGTAGTTGTTTTTTATCTCCTAAGGAGAGCGACATGGAGAACAAGTACGTCTGCTCTGTCGATATCGGCGGAACTAAGATCGCGACTGCCATCATGGAGTACCCGGCTGACGGTAGTGTGCCCCATCCCGTTTTTGAGGCCGAAGTTCCTACCGAGGCCCAGGAGGGCGGCGAGGCCGTCTTCCAGCGTATCGAGGCGTCCATCAAGGCTGCTCTCGAGGCGAATCCCGATGTCGAGGTCCTTGGCGTCGGTATCGGTGCCGCCGGCGTCGTCGATCCCAAGACGGGCGCCATCGCGTATGCCAATGAGATCATGCCCGGCTGGTCCGGCGTTCAGTTGGGGCCGCGTCTGCGCGAGGACCTCGGTCTTCCCGTTGCCGTCGTAGGCGACGTGCAGGCTCATGCTCTGGGCGAGGCCCACTGGGGCGTCGGCAAGGGCAAGTTCTCCGTCTTGTGTCTTGGCATCGGTACGGGCATCGGCGGCGCATATGTCGAGAACGGCCGCGTGATGCAGGGCTTCCATGGTGCTGCCGGCCATATGGGCCACATCGAGTGCTCGGCTGCCGCCGGCATTCCCTGCGCCTGCGGGCGTTCCGGCCATCTGGAGTCGGTTGCTTCGGGCACTTCCATTGGTCGAATGTACGATGAGCGTTTTGGCCGCGTCGACCCCAGCCGTCCTTCGGTCGGTCGCGATGTGAACGACCTGTGCCGTGCGGGCGACGCAAAGGCGACCGAGGTCATCCATGACGCCGGCTTTGCGCTGGGGGCCAGCTTGGGCTCGCTCGCTAACATCCTGGACCCTGAGGTCATCGTGCTTTCGGGCGGCGTGATTCACCAAGGTCCCGATTGGCGTTCGCAGACGTGGAAGGATTCGGTACACGAGGGCTATGCCAGCCAGGCGCTCGATCCGCTTCAGGACACGCCGATCCTCATCGGTTCTCTGGAGGGCGATGCTCCGCTCATCGGTGCCGCTGAGCATCTTCTTGCCTCGTTGAAGTAAACGTATCTTCTGTAGGAGCCTCCCGAGACAACACGCCTCGGGAGGCTGTTCTGAGAAAGGTTACAGCCTTATGACCGTCGATCCTTTGATTCAATCCCTGAAGGGCAAGCTCGTCGTGAGCGTTCAGGCGTATATGGGCGAGCCGCTTCGTACGCCCGAGACCATGGCTCAAATGTCTCGTGCTTGCGAGCTCGGCGGCGCCGCCGCCATTCGCTGCCAGGGCCTTGCCGACATTGCCGCCATTAAGGGTCGCTGTGAGGTTCCTGTTATCGGCCTGTGGAAGGATGGGCACGAGGGCGTTTACATCACGCCGACGCTGCGTCACGCTCGCGCCTGCGTTGCTGCCGGTGCCGATATCGTGGCGATCGACGCCACCGATCGTCCGCGCCCCGATGGCAAGACGGTCGAGGATACCTTCCGCCCGCTGCACGAGGAGGGTGTGCTCCTGATGGCGGATTGCGCCACCATCGAGGACATTCGCCGTGCGGTTGATATGGGCTTCGACCTGGTATCCACCACGCTTTCTCACGGTGTCGCCGCCATCGACTGCACCATGGCCGATGGCCCCGATCTGCCGCTCCTGCGTCAGGCGACCGAGGAATTCCCCGGTCTTCCCATCATCTGCGAGGGCCGCGTGCACACGCCCGAGGAGGCCCGCGCCGCGATTGATGCGGGCGCCTGGGCCGTTGTCGTCGGCACCGCCATCACGCACCCCACGAGTATTACAAGTTGGTTCAAGGCTGCGCTTGAGGCGTAAGACAGGTCTCGTATCCGCTTGGGGCGGTATACTCAATAAAGGCAATTGATCGCGCGGGATCCGCTGGCCGGGTCCCGCGCTTGTTTTAGGAGGCGCACATGCAAAAGGGAGATGCTATGGATGCGGCGGAGCGCTCGGAGCGCATCCCCGATATCGTCATCATCACCGGAATGTCTGGATCGGGCCGAACGCAGGCCATGCATGTGTTCGAGGACATGGGCTACTTTTGCATCGACAACTTGCCTCCGCGTCTCATCGCCCAGCTTGCCGAACTCGTCGGCATCAATACGGGCGTGGGCAGGCATCTTGCCGTCACCTGCGACCTGCGCAGCCAGGGCTTGTTCGATGAGCTGCTCGATGCCGTTGCCGCACTCGAGGAGCGCGAGATGAGCTGTGACATCGTGTTTCTCGAGGCCTCTGACGAGGTGCTGATCCGTCGTTATAGCGAAAACCGCCGCCGCCATCCCATTGCCAAGCCGGGGGAGACTACGGCCGATGCGATTCAGCGCGAGCGCCTGCAGCTGCAGGGCGTGCGCGATCGAGCCGATATGATTATCGATACGAGCCGCTTGCGCACCTCTGCCCTGCGCAACAAATTGCGCATGGCGTTCTCCGAGCTGTCCGACCAGCAGCTCATGGACGTTCACGTGTTCTCGTTTGGCTTTAAGCACGGCATGCCCGTCGAGGCGGACATTATGATCGACGTTCGTTTCCTGCCCAATCCGTTCTACGATCCCGAGATGCGCACCATGACCGGTCTCGATAAGAAAGTCTCTGACTTTGTTCTGGACCATCCCAAGACCCAGGAGTTCTGGAAGGCTTGGACACAGCTGCTCGATACAGTCATGCCCGGCTATATCGCGGAGGGCAAGCCACAGCTTTCTATTGCCATCGGCTGCACGGGCGGTCAACACCGCAGCGTTGCCATCGCCGAGGCCACGGCACGTTATTTGGAAGGCGCCCAATATCACGTGAGCATTTCCCATCGCGACCTGTCGCGCGCCAACACGAAAGCATAGGTCTGCATGTCGTTTACCGCCGAGGTGCGTGACGAGCTCGCGCGCTGCGAACCCGAATGTGAATACTGCGATTTGTCGACGCTTGCCGCCCTGACGCGTGTGAGCGGTACACTTTCGCTGGCCGGCTCCGGGCGGTATCGTTTGACGGTCGCGACCGAGACGGGTGCCGTCGCGCGCACGATGATCACACTGACGCATCGCATCCTTAAGCTCAAAACGGAATTCACCGTTCGTAAATCGGTCTTGCATAAGGTCCGTAACTATCTCATTACCCTGCCCGATCAACCCGACCTGGACAAGGCTCTGGTGCTGCTGGGCATTCTAGACCGCAGGGGAGGGCTCGTCGCTGGTGTTCCCCGGCACATCGTTGCCCGTCCCTGCTGCAGGCTTGCCTACATCCGCGGCGCGCTCATCGCGGGCGGCTTCGTGGCCGATCCACGCGGCGATTTTCATCTGGAGATCGCTGTGCAGGGCGAGCAATATGCCAAGGGACTTTGCGATCTGTTGGAGCAGATTGGGGTCCATGCTCGTGTTAATGCACGGCGGGGGTCATATGCCGTGTACATTAAGAGCGCCGAGGAAATCGAGCATCTATTAAAGCTGATTGGTGCCAAGCGCAGCGTTGCCGAGATTGAGGAGGCGCGCGCGGTCAAGTTGGTTAAGAACGATGTGAACCGTCGCGTGAATGCCGAGCTCGCCAACCAGACCAGAAGCGCCGGTGCTGCCCAACATCAGCTTGCGCTTATCGATGAGCTCGAGCAGCGTGGCCTTCGCGATGCGCTTCCGGATGCCTTGGCGGTCTTTTGCGACCTGCGCGAGCGCTATCCTGATCTGTCGCTGCGTGATTTGGGGGAGATGGCTGACCCTCCCTTGTCGAAGTCAGCCCTCTACCATCGTGTTTTACGGCTTGAAAAGCTCATTGAAGCAAACAGGTAGTTTGAAGTAACGACTTATATATGGATTTAGCTGCTATTATAGTCTTTAAAACGTTTTAACGTAAATTTGATTTTCAATTTCGAGCATTCTCGTGAAATTCAAGTCAAAAAAAAGGTATATTAGCCGAGTGGTTAGTTTGTGGGCCTCAACGGCGGGCGCTGTAGCTCGCGGGGGCCTTACGAAAGGAGACACAATGGCAGTAAAGGTTGCTATTAACGGCTTCGGTCGCATCGGTCGTCTGGCTTTCCGTCAGATGTTCGGTCATGAGGGCTCCGAGATCGTCGCTATCAACGACCTCACCTCTCCCGATATGCTCGCTTACCTGCTGAAGTACGACTCCACGCAGGGCAACTACGCTCGCGATCACGAGGTCGTTGCTGGCGAGGATTCCATCACCGTTGACGGCAAGGAGATCAAGATCTACAAGGAGGCCGACGCTAACAACCTGCCTTGGGGCGACCTTGACGTCGACGTCGTTCTCGAGTGCACCGGCTTCTACACCAGCAAGGCTAAGGCTCAGGCCCACATCAACGCTGGCGCCAAGAAGGTCGTCATCTCCGCTCCGGCCGGCAGCGATCTGCCCACCATCGTGTACAACGTCAACCATGAGACGCTGACCGCTGAGGACAACATCATCTCCGCTGCTTCCTGCACCACCAACTGCCTCGCCCCGATGGCCAAGGGTCTGAACGACTTCGCTCCCATCGTGTCCGGCATTATGACCACCATCCACGCCTTCACCGGCGACCAGATGCCGCTCGACGGCCCGCAGCGCAAGGGCAACTTCCGTCGCTCCCGCGCCTGCTCCGAGAACATCGTCCCGAACACCACGGGCGCTGCCAAGGCCATCGGCCTGGTTCTCCCCGAGCTCAACGGCAAGCTCATCGGTGCCGCCCAGCGCGTCCCGACGCCGACCGGCTCGCTGACCAACCTCTACGCCGTCGTTGACAAGAAGGTCACCGTCGACGAGGTCAACGCTGCCATGAAGGCCTACGCCGAGACCATCCCCGAGACCTTCGCCTACAACGAGGACCAGATCGTCTCCCGCGACATCGTCGGCGAGACCCACGGCTCCATCTTCGACGCCACTCAGACCATGTGCTCTGACCTCGGCAACGGCCAGACCCTCGTTCAGGTCACCTCTTGGTACGACAACGAGAACTCCTACACCTCTCAGATGGTCCGCACCATCAAGTACTTCGAGAAGTTCGTTGCTTAATTTAGCTTTTAGCGAATAGCTCGTTGAGCGTCTAAAGAAGGGCGCGGCCTTATAGGGCTTACACCCTAGGGTCGCGCCCTTTTTATAAGAAATCGTCTGCCGTAATGGGAGGCAGACACGTACGAAAGGTAGAAGCAAACATGGCCTTTACCAAGAAGACCGTCCGCGACATCGATGTCGACGGAAAGCGCGTTCTCGTCCGCGTTGACTTTAACGTGCCTATCAAGGATGGCGTCGTTGGCGACACCACCCGTATCAAGGCTGCCCTGCCCACCATCAACTACCTCGTTGAGCACAACGCTCGCGTCATCCTCATGAGCCACCTCGGCCGTCCCGATGGCACCGGCTTCCAGCCCGAGCTGTCCCTCGAGCCCGTCGCCAAGAAGCTCGCTGAGCTCTCTGGTCTCGACGTTGCCTTTGTCGCCGACACCTACGGCGAGAAGGCTGCCGAGGCTGTCGCTGCCGTCGAGCCGGGCAAGGTTCTCGTTCTCGAGAACGTCCGCTTCGATAAGCGTGAGAAGAAGAACGATCCCGAGATCGCCAAGAAGCTCGCTTCCTATGGTGACGTCTTCGTTCTCGATGCCTTCGGCACCGCTCACCGCGCCCAGGGTTCCGTCGTGGGCCCCGCCGCTTACCTGCCTGCCGTCGCCGGCTTCCTGCTCGAGAAGGAGGTCGACACGCTGACCGGCATCTTCGCCGAGCCCGAGCGCCCCTTCGTCGCTATCGTCGGCGGTTCCAAGGTTTCCTCCAAGATCGGCGTTCTCGATCACCTCATCGACTCCGCTGATACCCTGATCATCGGTGGCGGCATGGCCTACACCTTCTTCCTGGCTCAGGGCCTGTCCGTCGGTCAGTCCCTCAAGGAAGAGGACTGGGTCGAGCGCGCCGGCGAGATGCTTAAGAAGGCCGAGGAGAAGGGCGTCAAGATCCTGCTCCCCATCGACAACCGCGTTGCCGATCACTTTGGCGAGGACGCTGTCCCCGAGGTTGTCGCTTCCGACGCTATCCCCGACGATCGTGAGGGCATGGACATCGGTCCTAAGACCGAGGAGCTCTACGCCGAGGCTGTCAAGGGCGCCAAGACCGTGTTCTGGAATGGCCCCATGGGCGTCTTCGAGTTCGACAACTTCGCTCACGGCACCCAGGCTATCGCCGAGGCTGTCGCCGAGGCCGACTGCACCTCGATCATCGGCGGTGGCGACTCTGTCGCGGCTGTCAACAAGTTCAACCTGGCCGACAAGATGAGCTGGATCTCCACCGGTGGTGGCGCTTCCATGGAGCTCGTTGAGGGTAAGGCCCTGCCCGGAGTGGAGGCGCTTCTCGATGCCTAATCGCACCCTTCTCATCGCTGGTAACTGGAAGATGAACAACGACGTCGCCGAGGCCGCCAAGCTCGCCGACGAGCTGGCTCAGGCTCTGCCCGAGGTTCCGGCTGGCGTCGAGGTGCTCGTCTGCCCTCCGACCATCGACATCACCACGGTTCATGGCCGCATTCAGGCTGCCCCCATCGCCCTCGGTGCACAGAACGTGTACTGGGAGGCCAAGGGTGCCTTCACCGGTGAGTCCTCTTGCGACATGCTCAAGTCCGCTGGCTGCACCTACTGCATCATCGGTCACTCCGAGCGTCGTGACTACTTCCACGAGACCGACGAGGATCAGAACAAGAAGGCCAAGGCCCTCGTTGCCGCCGGTCTTGTTCCCGTCTTCTGCTGCGGCGAGTCCCTCGAGGTCCGCGAGGCTGGCACCTATGTCGAGCACGTCGTGAATCAGGTCAAGGCTGGCCTTGCTGGTCTTGAGATCACCTGCCCCAAGCAGGTCGTCGTCGCCTACGAGCCCATCTGGGCCATCGGCACCGGCAAGACCGCTACCGCCGAGGACGCTCAGGAGGTCTGCGGCGCTATCCGTGAGACCCTCAAGGAGATGTTCGGCGAGGAGCTCGCCGACGGCATCCGCGTTCTCTACGGCGGTTCCGCCAAGCCCGGCAACATTGCCGAGCTCGTCGCCAAGCCCGACGTTGATGGCGCCCTCGTGGGCGGCGCTTCGCTCAAGGCTGCCGACTTCGCCTCTATGGTCGTCAAGGCAGGCGAGTAGGACATATGGCACAGCGTCATCTTCCTGCACTCCTGATTATCATGGACGGCTGCGGCCTGGCTCCGGCTGATGGCGAGAACGCCGTCGCCGCTGCCAAGACGCCCTTCCTTGATGGCCTGTACGAGAAGTATCCTCACACCACGCTCGGTGCTTCGGGCGAGGACGTGGGCCTTCCCGACGGCCAGATGGGCAACTCCGAGGTGGGTCACCTCAACATCGGTGCCGGTCGCATCGTGTTCCAGGAGCTTTCGCGCATCAACAATGCCATCAAGGACGGCTCCATCGCCAAGAACGAGGTTTTCGTCAAGGCCATGGACGATGTCAAGGCTGACGGTAAGACTCTCCACCTCATGGGCCTTATGAGCCCTGGCGGTGTTCATTCTCACATGAACCACGTCGAGGCTCTGGTCAAGATGGCTGCCGAGCACGGTGTCAAGACCGTTCGCGTCCACGCCTTCATGGATGGTCGCGACGTTGACCCGCAGTCCGGTGCCGGTTACATGAGTGAGTTCTGCGCCTTCCTGGCTAAGATCTCCGAGGAGACCGGTTGCGACGCTCGCGTTGCCACCGTCTCGGGCCGTTATTGGGCCATGGACCGCGATAATCGTTGGGAGCGCATCCAGCGCGCCTACGACGTCATGGTCAACGCGTCCGATGCCGATACCGACCCCGTTGCCGGTATCAAGGCCTACTACGAGAAGGATCCGCGCGGCGACGAGTTCGTCGAGCCCTTCGCTGCCCACAACGAGGGCATTCACGAGGGCGACGCGGCCATCTTCTTTAACTTCCGTCCCGACCGCGCTCGTCAGATGACCCGCGTGTTCACGGACAAGGAGTTCGACGGCTTTGAGCGCGAGCAGATCAAGCTTTCGCACTTTGTGACGATGACCGAGTACGATCCGACGTTTGACGTCGAGGTCGCCTTCCCCAAGACGTTCCCCGAGAACGTTCTGGCCGACGTTATCGCCGCCAATGGCCTGAAGCAGCTGCACACCGCCGAGACCGAGAAGTACGCCCACGTGACGTTCTTCCTCAACGGCGGCATCGAGGAGCCCAAGGAAGGCGAGGAGCGCGTGCTCGTCGCTTCCCCCAAGGTTGCTACCTACGATCTGCAGCCCGAGATGAGCGCTCCCGAGGTTACCGAGAAGCTCGTCGCCGCCATCAACGAGGATCGCGCTGATTTCTACATCGTGAACTTCGCGAACTGCGACATGGTTGGTCACACCGGTGTCTTCGACGCTGCCGTTAAGGCTGTCGAGGCTGTTGACGATGCCCTGTCCAAGGTCTGTCTCTTATACACATCTCCGAGCCCACGAGACTAAGGCGAATCTCGT
>UQOJ01000018.1 GCA_900542635.1 uncultured Collinsella sp. | reverse complement strand
CGTAGCGGGTGGTTTAAAGCTGGCCGCTGCGCGGCCAGCGGACTAAAGTCTTGAACAAGAAGGCCGAAGCCCCAAGGAGCTTCGGCCTTTGCTTTCTCGCTGTAGACGTAACGCAACTTATCGATTCTCGATGCTGCCGATATTCTTGAGCTCGATGGAGATGAGGCCGTTGGGCTCGTTGACAAACTCGATGTACTCAGAGTTCGAACCCATCTCGGCCGGGAAGCTGATCTCGATGCCCGTGTCGGTACGGATTTTGTGGTTGCGCACCGCCGCGCGTTCGACCTGCTTGCGCTCCACGGGCACACGCTCAGGCACCTTCTCCTCAGTCAGTGCCGCACGCACGCTCTCCTTGATGACCGGCTCGTCCTCAAAGACTTCGTCGACAATATCCCAAGGCGGCAGCTCCTCGTCATCCTCGACTTTCTCGGCAACGGCAGCCTTAACCTTGGCGAGCGCCACGGCCGTATTGGCACCGTGCTCCTCGGCGACTTCCTCGACCACACGCGTCACGGTGTCGATGACCTCCTTGCCCGATACGCCCGTGTCGCACTGCAGCAGGCCATCGGGGATAAGCATACGGTCCTCGCCGGCAATCTTGCGCTTCTTGTCCACGTAGCCGATCTCCATGGTGCTCGCACGCACGATGGCATAGCTTGGAACCTTTTGCGAGGGGTTTGGCAGAATAGCGTAGTGGCGCGCGATGTCGTTGCGCACCTCCCCCTCCTCGCGGCCCACCTCGTGCATAAAAGCCTGCTTGGAGCCCAGCAGCATCACGGCAAACCAGCGGGCATCCTCATCGTCGTCAAAATCAGCCACGAGCACATCGGTAGACTCGGCTTTCTCGGCTTTGGTGAGCTCGGAGGAGATAAACTCCGCAATCTGCTGCGACAGGTCCACGAACTCGCGCTCGCCAAAGAAATAGCCCTTGAGCTCGCCGCCGAATGCGGAGTTCTCGGCAAACGTGGCGCGTTTATTGTCGGCCGAGGTGCGTGCGCGGCGCAGATGCGTGGTTACAAAATTGCGCACGGTACGGCTTTCGATATCGAGCTCGCGCTGGCTCATAACGTTGACGGCCGAGTCAAAGTCCAGGATATGCAGGATTGCGTGATTGATTTTCATATACGGCATTCCGTTCTAGATCGAATTGAGCACGAACCAGTATAGCGGTCGAGCCTGCCCCAAGCGTATCGAAGATTGGTGCATCGGGGACAGGTTACTTTGCACCAATGGCTAGCGCAGGAGCTCGGACTGCCAAGCCTCGAGCTGTTCTGCCAAGCTCTTGCCGGCAGCGGGCATGTCGATCTGGGGATGTTTGGGCAGAAGCGCACATTTTAGGATTGCCGCGATGGTCTGCGAGACAAAGCGTCGCGTATCCTTGTCAAAGCCTTGCGCAGCCTGGAGCATCACGGGCAGGCTCTCGCGCAGATTCCCAGCGATATCCGCAAACCGCTCAGCACCCGTTGCCTCAAACACGGAGAACAACGCATCTACAAAACGCTCGCGCTCGCCAGGCGACACTGCAAGCAGCATCTCGCGAATGGAGCCATCAACATATCGAGCACCGGCGGACAGGCGCTCACAGTACACGAAGTCGCGACCATCAACCACCCAGCTAAAGGGATTGTGCTGCAGCAGGCTGAACTCGGTGCTCTCAACGATGGCATAGTCCTCTTGTGTCTCGAACATCATGCCAAAGATCGACGACCGAGATAGCGTCTTGTCGATTCGACCGGAAAGATCGGCAAAAGCGTCGCCGTTCAGAAACTCCTCGACGAAGCCCGGACCATCATGGGAATATGCCCGTTCAATTCGCTCACGAGCGACATCGGAGCACATCGCCGCACCGTACACCGCAAGGTTTCCACCCTTGGAATGACCTCCGCACAAAAGCGGCCCGTCAATCGCATCCGCCGCCTCGTCTACATAACGCGCCGCGGATTCCTGGGCCGGCACAGGACACCGGAACGCCATGTTAAAGTCCTCTTTCCAGCCCACAATCGTGCTGTCGGTCCCCCGGAAGGCAAGATAGCTAAACCCCGCCGGAAATCGGAACGTCATGGCCGCAAACTGCTCCGTTGTCTCGGCATCACTCACGCTACGATAGCCGCAAACACGAACGCCACGGTAGCGAGGGCTTGCTGCCACAGCCTCCAACAGGGCACGACTCCCCTCCGGATCCCACAGGTCGCCAATCATGTCTTGGTAGCACTCGGCGCGCAGCAGCTCGCGTACGTCTAGGCCCTGCCAGTTCGTCAGCTCCGCCATATCACCCGGCAAACGCAAATAGGACAACCACGCAAAGACCAGGCTATCCACCGCGCAGAACGGCCGTTCCTCAAACGGATCAAACGCTGTCTGGGCATAGGTCAAAAAATTAGGCGAATCCGACATGGCCCTCCCATCAACTATGGTGCATTGGGGTGGTGCAAAGTAACCTGACCCCCCCTCGCACTAAAAAGGCGCCCGGACCGTGTGGCCCGGACGCCTTCATTGTAGCTTTTCGCTCTAGCGAGCTCGATTTAGCAGGAGAAGTCGACGCTGTCGATGATGTCCTTGAGGGCCTTGGCGGAGGCGGTGAGCTCATGCTGCTCGTCATCGTCCAGCGGCACGGGGACGCGGCAGACAACGCCGTCGCGGCCAACGACGGTCGGCATAGAGATGGCAAGATCGGACAGGCCATACTCGCCCACCATGAGCGAGGAGACGGGCAGAACGGTCTGCTCATCGCGCATGACGGCGGTGCAGATGCGCTTGACGGCCATGGCGACGCCATAGTAGGTGGCGTGCTTCTTCTCGATGATGGTGTAGGCGGAGTTCTTAACGTCCTCGGCGATGCGCTTCTCGGCAGCCTCATGCTCCAGGTGGCCGTGAAGCTCGCAGAAGGTGTTCAGTGGCACGCCGGCAACCTGAGCGCTGGACCAAGCGACGAACTCGGAGTCGCCGTGCTCACCCATGACATAGGCCTGGACATCGCGCGGGTCAACCTCGACGTGGGCACCAAGCATCTGCTGCAGGCGGCCAGTGTCGAGCACGGTGCCGGAACCGATGACGTGGCCCTCGGGCAGGCCAGACATCTTGATGGCGGCGTAGGTCAGAACATCGACCGGGTTGGAGACGATGAGCAGAATGCCGTCAAAGCCAGACTTCTTAATCTCGGGGATAATGGACTTAAAGATATTGACGTTCTTGTTGACCAGGTCCAGGCGGGTCTCACCGGGCTTCTGGGCAGCGCCAGCGGTGACGACGATCATGGCGGCGTCGGCGACATCGGAATAGTCGCCGGCGTAGATCTTCATCGGCTCGGCAAACGTCATGCCGTGCGCGATATCCAGAGCCTCACCCTCGGCGCGGTTCTTGTCCACGTCGATAAGGACCATCTCGGAGAACAGACCGCTCTGCATCAACGCGAACGCCGAAGACGAACCGACGAAACCGCAGCCGACAATAGCGACCTTCTTCTCGTTAACCATTAGAAACTCCCATCTCTCTCCACAAACAAGCCGCCCGGGAACGACCCGAGCGGCTTGCCGTAATCCCAATACATCCAATCGGGACTTTGATTATGCTCCTATTCGCAGCCAAATATCGACCGTTTACCGAAATTATTTGCAGGATTCGTAAAATAACTGCACGAAATCGGTTTCGAGCTATTGACGAGTCGGAATAGCCTTCTAATACAGACCCGCCTCGCGAATGGCCTCGACAGCCAAAGCGATCTGATCGGGCGGCAGGACCAGCGCCATGCGCACGTGCCCCTCGCCCGAAGGACCAAAGCTCGCGCCCGGCGTCACCACAACACCGGCCTTCTCCATGAGCTCCTCGCAAAACGCCATGGAATCGGTGCGACCACCGGGAAGCTTGGCCCACACAAACATAGAGCCATGCGCGTTGGGACGCTCCCAGCCCAGGCCCTCAAGACCGTCGCACAGGGCATCGCGGCGCTCCTGGTACTTCAGACGCTGCGCCTCGACCTCATCACGCGGACCGTTCAGGCAAGCGATAGCAGCCTTCTGGATCGGGAAGAACATACCGAAGTCGATCTGGCCGCGTAGCTTGGCAAAGGCAGAGACCACGTCCTCGCGGCCGACCAAAAAGCCGATGCGAGCACCGGTGACGTTAAACGACTTGGAGAGCGAGAAGAACTCAACGCCCACCTCGAGCGCACCGGGATACTGCAAGAAGCTGCCGCCCGGCTCGCCGTCGAACACGATGTCGGAGTACGCGTTGTCATGGACGATGAGCAGGTCGTGCTCGCGGGCAAAAGCGATGATCTCCTCGTAGATCTCGGGCGTGCCCACCGAGCCCACCGGGTTGGCGGGCAGCGACACGATCATATACTTGGCGCGGTCGGCCACTTCGGGATCGATGCCCGCCACATAGGGCAGGTAATTGTGCTCGGCAACCAGCGGATAGTACTCGAGCTTGGCATCGGCGATCTTCGCACCCGCCTCAAAGACCGGGTAGCACGGATCGGGAACCAGAATGGTGTCACCCGGATCGAGCAGGGCCAGGCCCAAATGACCCACGCCCTCCTGAGTGCCGTTGCACGACTGCACCATAGACGGCGTAATGCCCGAAACGCCAAAGCGACGCTCATAGTAATCGCACACGGCCTGCTTGAGTTCGGGCAGGTCGCGCAGGGCATACTTCCACATCTCGGGATCTTGGGCGGCTTGTGTGAGCGCCTCGACCACGTGGTCGTACGGCTTAAAGTCGGGCGTGCCCACGCTCATGTTATAAATGGTCTTACCCTGAGCCTTCAGCGCGAGAAGTTTGTTGTTGAGCGAGGCGAAGACCTCCGCGCCAAAGCGGTCGAGACGCTGCGATGCCTGCATGGTGCCACCTTTCGATATAAAAAACGCGGCGCTCCGACAAGAGCGCCGCGCGATACGGGCCATCAGATTGCAAAAGTGTAACGCTTGCAACCCCCGTATTGGTTCAATTTAGCCAACCTTAGTCAACTGGATTGAGCGCGTCGATCTGCGCAAGCCACAGACGCGAGCTAGCGTCACTCGGCATACGCCAATCGCCGCGCGGGCTGAGCGTCACCGAGCCCACCTTGGGACCATCGGGCAGGCAGCTGCGCTTAAACTGCTGGGCAAAGAAGCGACGGTAGAACGTACGTAGCCACGTGTGGACGGTCTTGGCGTCGTAGACGCCCTCGAAGCTCTTGAGCGCCATGCGGTAGATCTTGCCAGGCTCAAAGCCAAAACGCAGCAGGTAGTAGAGGAAGTAGTCGTGCAGCTCGTACGGGCCCACCAAATCCTCGGTCTTCTGCGCAATCTCGCCGTCGCCCGTGGGCGGTAGAAGCTCGGGGGACACCGGCGTATCGAGGATATCGAGCAAGACCTCGGCAATACGCCCGCCAAAGACATCGGCCGCATAGCGTACCAGATGGCGCACAAGCGTCTTGGGCACGCTCGCGTTGACGGCGTACATGCTCATGTGGTCGCCGTTATAGGTAGCCCAGCCGAGCGCCAGCTCCGACAGGTCGCCCGTGCCGATGACAAAACCGCCAGCCTGGTTGGCCAGATCCATCAGAATCTGCGTACGCTCGCGCGCCTGGCTGTTCTCGTAGGTCACGTCTTGGACGGTCGGATCGTGCTCAATGTCCTTGAAGTGCTGCTCCACGGCAGCATGGATCGAGACCTCGCGGAAGCTCACGCCCAAGTCACGAGCGAGCGACTCGGCATTGGACTTAGTGCGGTGCGTCGTGCCAAAGCCGGGCATGGAAACCGCCGTGATTCCCGTGCGCGGCAGTCCCAGTGCATCGAAGGCGCGCACGGTCACAAGCAGCGCTAGCGTGGAGTCCAAGCCGCCCGAAAGGCCGATGACCGCAGCCTTGGTACCCGTGTGGGCAAGGCGGGTCTTGAGGCCCGCAGTCTGCAGATCGAGGATCGTCTCGCAGCGCTCGGCCAGGTCACCATGGTCGGCCGGCACAAAGGGTGCGCGCGGGAAAACGCGGTCGATATCAGGGGCATCGCGCAGGACAGGTTCTTCGGCCAGCACGCCCTCAAACGAAAACTCAACGGTCGTGGCCTCCGGCGCATCGTCGGCGCGCGTCCACGTCGTCGAGCGACGGCGCTCAGCAATCAGGCGGTCAAGGTCAACGTCGGCGATGGCCATATCGCAGGTAAGCAATTTGGTCGCGGCGAGCTTGGAGCCGTTTTCGTAGATAAGGTTCTCGCCCGCAAAGACCATGTCGGTCGTGGACTCGCCCTCGCTCGCGTCCGCGTAGGCATAAGCGCAGTACAGGCGCGCGCTCTGGTTGGAAATGAGGCTGCGGCGGTAATCCGCCTTACCGATAATCTCGTCCGAAGCCGACGGATTGAGGATCACCGTCGCACCGGCAAGCGCCATCTCGGTCGAAGGGGGCGCCGGCACCCACAGGTCCTCGCAGACCTCAACGCCCAGCACCATATCCTCGGCACCTTCATCACAGCAGCGGTAGACAAGCCCCGAACCCAGCGGAACCGGACCCTGACCGGCAAACTCGATCCACACAGGATCTGCGGGCGCCGGAGCAAACCAGCGGCGCTCGTAGAACTCGCCATAGTTGGGCAGATACTTCTTGGCCGTGAGGCCCAAAAGCTCGCCCGCGCAGCACACGGCGGCGCAGTTGTAGATGTTCTCAGCCACCGCAACGGGAAGACCGACCGTGAAGACGATCGGCAGCTCACGGGTTTCATCGAGGATGCGCACCAGCGCCGCTTCGCAGGCATGCAGCAGCGTGCGGTTATGGAACAGATCGGCCGCGGTATAGCCGGTCAGGTTAAGCTCGGGCAGCACCAGCGCGCGAACGCCGCGCTCGGCAGCCTCGCGAACAGCCGCCAGCGCAACCTCGGCATTGCCCTCGACATCGGCCACGCGAATCTGCGGCGACGCCGCCGCCACACGCAAAAAGCCATCGTTCTTATTAGCCGAAACGCAGCATTGCCTTGTTGATCTGGACACTGGAGGCCCCTTCTACCCTGAGATTCAGTCTAACGGACGTTCACATATCTCTAACTAGCCAAAGCAACCTCCCAGTTTACCGAGAGGCCAACCTGTGCTAAGAGCATGTATTTCAAAAATATCTTTAATTAAAAAAGGAGAAATCGATAATCGACTTCTCCTTTAAGCGAGGCGAGTAAATTCCGAAACTAATGGCAGAATTTATCCATGTAGTCCTCAAAGTCGAACACTTCTACCACGACGCCCTCTTCCTGAAACTCTTTCAGTTGCTCCAAGAGATCTTTGTTAATAACGTCCATGCAGAAACCTCCTCTATCTAATCAATTGTAGTATATCTGCTTTCATGCAATTATCAACCAACTTGTTTAATTGCTCCTCGCTTGCCGATAGTCCCTCTTTTTTCAAAATGTCGCGCACCTCGTTCTTAGTAATCGGCTTTTCAAACAACGAAAGCAAAGCGAATGAAAAATCATTAACCGCACACATTCTATGGGTGGCACAACTCAGCAGTACTCTTAACCCCTCTTTTGAGCGTCCGACTTCTTTCACAAACGAACTTTTAACCAATTGAAAACCATTATCGTGCATTACATAATCGGCATCGATATTTGTATTCAGCAATCCATAATGCAACAGTTCTTCTATCGCCCTTGTCAGCTCGAGATCGCCCTGATCAAGGATAAGAGAAATGCTACAATCGGCCTCCAATAAACGGGCCAACTTAAGGTATACCAACTGGGAAACAGCATAGACATGATGGTATTCAGAATTATAGAAGTAGGCAAATGGCTCAACGAGCACGACAGAGGTCTTGGAATCCAGCCAGATTCGATCAGCTGGATTTAGACTAGTCAGCCGTCGCTTTACTTTGGTCAAATGTCCCTTATACCTAACAGCGTGAATAGAATCTAGGATCCAGGTCACCTCTGAAATATGAAGCCGCTGGGGCAAGTCAATTGTGTCGCTACCGTTTATGACTTCTTGCATATAAAAATCAATATGATGCTCATCAGATAAGGATTTTGCTTCATTTAAAGTTAAACCAGTGCCTGAAACATAATCCACTTCGAGGCGCAAATCCTCATATTGGGACTTCGGCATTACAGAGACACCATACTTATCGGGATGATTCCAAACATCCGACCCCATAACGAGACCAAAATTCGTAAATCCTCTCGTGGAATATGGAACACCACATACCTGTTTTGAATAATTCAAAACATTCTCTGTATAAGCTAAGGTGTTCAGAGCCTCTTCTTTAGTTTCGGTCGGAAAGCCAATCATAAAGAATAGATGAACAGGAATACCCGCATTGAGACAATCATGGATATTGCGATCAATCCAATCAACTCTCGTGTTCTTCTTCATTAGATCAAGAACTCTTTGGTTGTATGACTCGAGGCCAAACTGAATCTGCCTACATCCACTTTGGTATATCTTGTTGAAAACGTCTGTACTTAGGGTTGGAGAGAACCTCGTTTCTCCATGCCAGAAAAACGTTTTTCCCGATGCGTTTATTTCATCCGCGAGTTGCTCCATTCTTTTGCCTTCGAATGTTTCATCCACAAAAGAGAAAACTCTCGTGCCGTATTTTTCATTTAACCGACACATTATTTCAAATACTCTCGATATAGGCATCTTTCGGTAACAACCACCGGTAGCACCGGGAATGGTGCAGAAGGCGCAATGATTAAAACACTGCCTAGAAGAATAAACCGGCAATATTAACTCAGGCATGAAGTATTTAGAAAGGGCGAAGCCATCGAAATCGGGAACTGTATCGTTGATAAATGTTTGCTCAATCCGATGGTTTTTATATATCTTTCCACCTTTAGCATGGCAAAGGTTTGGAACACAGTCGAGATTGTCATCACCAGAGTCAAGAGCCTCAAGAAGACGTGCAAGCGACTCTTCGCCGTCATACATCATTATCGAATCAATGTATTCAAAAAAGGGATGCCATTCTTTCATGCAGTCATCTGCTAAACGAGTAATGTAATTGCCGCCCAATGAGACATGTTTAACAGATGGACATTCTTCTTTAATCAGTTTCGCTAACGTAACTGCAGAAATCAATTGGAAACAGCCGCTCACCGAAATCCCAATAAACTCGATTTTTTCCCTCTGAATACGCTTAAGAAAGGCAGTTTCATAGAAGGAAATAAACGGATTATACAAGGTATCCGCAAGCGATTTCATTATTTCTGGTGTCGAATAATAATCATAGGGCAGATCTATGGAGTTGAACGTGTATTTAACTCCATATGAGACGTGATTTATGATATAGAGTGCATTTCTAAAAATGTTTTCAGCATATTGTCTTTCTTTTAGATTAAAGTATCTCTTCGATCTGAAAATATCTTTTGCCTCGTCAACATTAAGTGCTGACTTTTGTATCAACTCGATTGTTAATTGAACATTCGAACTAAACGAATCCTTTGATTCCCGATACCTTTTACAGCACTCTTCGACATGTCTAAAAGATAGGAGGTCATCGTAAAATTCCACGTTTAAGTCAACGATGTCAACTTTATATTGTTCAACCTCTTGAAGATATGACTTCAAAACAGGCAAGGCAAGATACGGCCCCACTGGACTCCATCCTGGGGGAAATACTAAAAGCGTTTTAGGCATATCAACGTCACATCTTTCGCAAATAATTCAATTGAAACACAACTACCATCATAATTGAAAATACACCAAGTCCTGTAACGAGAATTGAGAACATCGCGATGCTCGTGAACAGCGAAACAAGGAGTGTTGAAATAACAACAGCAACCGATTGCAAAGACTCCCTAATTGAAAACAGGCTTATCGATTCAGATTCGTCTCTCGCCAAATCCTGCAGCGATGTTATGAGAAGCACATCTTGAATGGCGTTTCCGGCACCGACGATAAAAAGGAAAATAAACGATATCCCAGACGCATAGCGATAGCCAAACGCCAGATACGCACCGAGCGCAAGATACGTCACAAAACAATATGATTTAACGCAATCGGAACCACTAATTAAACGACCATATATTGTATTTCCGAACAACAGTCCGATTGTAAGACTACTCTGAAGGAATCCGTATTGTATCGATGACGAGTCAAATTGCAATTGCGCAATAGCTGGCAAAAGAGAATTCAGAGAGCCGAATGCCACGCCACTAGAAATATCGATTAATAGGAAACCAATTGCCAAGTGCTTCGCGCTAAGATCACTAAATGCAGTCCTGTTTTTTTCATTTTTGCTTATCCCCTCTTTATCATTAACCTCGATAACCGACGGAACATCTCGCAGCAACCAGAACGACGCGGCAAAAGAAAGCGCGTCTAATGCAAGAACAGCCTCCGCCCCAAATTGAGCGACAACAAAACCGCCGGCAACTGGCCCCAGAACCATCATCAAATTCTGCAGAAACCCAAACGAATTATTAATTACGTCGCGATTGATACTATTCGTATTGGCTCTTAACAACGAGTAAAAGCAGGGCATTTCAACCGTTCGACAAAGCGATACCGCGCACGTAATAGTAAACATACTCCATTTACTATCAACAAAAATATAGCAAACGAATAATCCCGCGCGAATTAAGTCTGCCAATCTCATGGCCTGCAGTGTCCCGATACCCATCTTCTGAGGCAGCTGCGCGAGCGCAACTGAAAACAGAGAGGGGGCAAATCTGCAGCAGACCATCAAAGCAGTTGCAGAAACATCGTGAGTTACCTCGTAAATCAGCATTGGCAAAGCAATATTCGCACACCAATTGCCTATTTCGCTTATCCCTCTAGCAATATATAAGACCCGAACCGGACGGCTAGCTCTCAATACCGTGAACATCACGATTAACCTCGTATTTCAGGCCTCGCTCATCCCTTAATAGGAATCCATAATCAACCAAGTACCGCCTCAACACGGCATAATCAGGATAGAGCTGTGACAGCACACGATTAACCTGAAGCTCCGTATAACTTGTATTTAATTCAAAGAAAGAGACGGCCCATAGCAGCATGATTCTTTTATAGCTTTCCTTTTTTGGAATTGAAACCAGCTCGCCATTCTTGAGAAATCGTTTTTTAAAGTCTATTAGCTCATCCATTCACATCCTCCATTTCATACGCATCTAATACTAAAAATGCATACGCTTTAGGTCATCGCATTCGACTTCTATATTCGAACTAGACTCGAACTAATCTAAATGATTTGCTCAAACACTCTTCGAAAGCTCGTTTTTCACTCTGAGTAAAATGCCCTTCCCAGTCAGTCCACGAACAGGAAGGCAACTCACAACGAGCGGAGTCGAAGCCCTCTGCCGTCGGTCGTTCAAAATGCACGATAACCTTTTCGATATCCCCATCTGTTATCAGGTCAGAATGAACGACCTCGGTACCGTCTTCGAATGTCATATACCGGTACATCACGTAAACCACCTCACAATCGTAAATCCAGTTTAGCATCAAGCTATTGCACCAAAGACAGCAAGCCCCCCTTGATGAGTTGATGGTATCTGTTAAATGTCACGTACGATTCACATCTGGTGGGTACCCTGATGGCTACATGAAACGAAGCAGATTTACACCGGGAGGACCCCGTATGACAACCAAGTACACCGACGCGCCGCGCACGCGCGTCATGACACCGGCATCGCTCAACAACGGCGTGCACGAGAACCATTCCATCGGACAGACCATGGCCATCGCGCCCAAAAAGGGCCTGTTCGACGACATTTCCATTCCCCAGATCATCGCTGGCGCCGCAGCTGCCGCCACGAGCGTCGCACTTGCCTCCAAGATTGGTATCGCTGGTTCAGTAATTGGCGCCGCCGTGAGCTCGGTCATCACCGTTGTGTCATCGCAGGTCTACCGCCACTTTATCTCTGCCAGCGCCGAAGCCATCAAAGGTACGCACGCCGCCGTCGACTACCCCGCCGGCGCCTACGAGCCCGTTGAGTTTAACGCCGAGGAGCACCTGGGCGGCGCCGCGACTACGCAGGAGATGCGCCAGATTGCGGGGCGCGCGACCACGGCGCGCGTCGCCCCTAACAGCCTGCGCGCCAAGGCGGCGGCAGAGCGCAGTCAGACGCAAAAGAAGGTCATCGTCTTCTCGATCGCCATCGCCATCGTCGCGGTCATCGCCTGCGCCGGCGCCATCCTTATCACCACCGCCGGTGAGGGTCTGGGCGAGCGCCCCGAGCCGATCCTTTCGTCGCGCACGACCGAGAGCGACGCAAATGGCAACACCCATTCGCAAGACCAGCAGGCACAGACGGACGGCACGCAAGATAGTTCTACCTCTGCCGACTCGTCATCGAACACCCAAAACCAATCGCAGGGTGCCAATTCCTCTACGAACAGCAGCGGCACGCAATCCGGCACGACCGACTCAAGCCAAACGACTGACAGCTCGCAGCCGAGCACGGGCGACCAAACGAGCGACACCACATCGGGAACGGGATCTACCGACAACAGCAGCACTAACAGCTCGAGCGGAACCGCGTCCGGCACGACATCTGACAGTTCAAGCCAAGGCACGGCATCGGGCAACTAGGCGCTGCATCCCCAGATAGGCAACCTGTACAACGGGCGCGAATCGATATCGGTTCGCGCCCGTTTGCCTTGGGTGCCGCCATGGCAAACGCTATGCGATGGTAAGATGCTTTACGTGTGTAAAGAGGAGATTTGCCATGAGCAAGACAATAGTTAAGCCCACGCTCTCACTGGGCAACCACATCTATCTGTATCGCCTGCTGCGCGACGCGATTGGGTGCGGTAAGCAAACGTTTATGACGCAGGTCGAGGAGGCGCTCGCCGCCGGCGACATGGCCGCTTATGACCTGGGCTTCGAGTCCACGCGCGAGTTGCTCGAGGAACTCGACGACTGCATTAAGCTGACCGTCTTTAAGGGCGGCCGCCTGTATGCCACCGTCATCGCCAACGAGGCCTGGGATACCGCCCTTGCCAAAGGCGAGGACAAGCCCAAGGCAGCCAAGGGCGCCAAGCAGTCCTACAAAAAGAAAAAACGCGGCGAGAAGGACCTCAAGGCCGTGCGTCCCAAGCACGTTAAGCATCCCGAGCCCGTGGCCGAAGTCGTGCCGGAGCCCGAGCCCGAGACAGAAATCGAAGTCGCTATTGAGGTAACGGCAGAAGCCGAAACCGAAATCGCTGCCACGACCGATCCCGAAGTCATATCCGAGCAGGAAGCCACTGCGGAGCTCAACGAGGCTCCCAAGTCGACAACAGAAGAAGCCGCTAGCCAACCTGAGGCGTCTGCGCTCCAAAACAGCGATGTCTTTGGCGACGAGGCCGAGGACGATCAGTCCGACGAGCCCGCCGATCAAGACGCTACCGAGTCGACGCCGGAGCCCGAGACGCCGCAGCCCGCCATCTCGCTCACGGTCGTCTATGACCCCGAGAACGCAAACGCCGGCATAACCACCATGGCATCCACGCCCATCGAGGCAAAGTCGAGCGTCGAGAACGAGAACGCGACGCAGGTTGAGGTTGAAACCGCAGCTGTAGACACGCCCGTCACCGAGGAGCCCGCAGATTCCACGATCAAGCCGGAAGCGACGCTGGAGCCCGCACCCGTCATCGAATCCGTGCCCACCGCTGCTTGCGACCAAATTCCCGCACCAGCACCGGCTTCGGCTCCCGCTGCAGTACCGGTCCCCGCACCCGTAGCGCCCGCCATCCCCGAGGACTTCCCCGTCGATTTCGCAACCGAGGTCTTCTGCCCCGGTCCGTTGCTACACCAGCTGTCGACCTATCTCCCCTACGGCGCCGACACGCTCGGCATCGTCGGCGAGTACTACTGGATCGCCCGCGAGCGCGGTACCATCGAGGCCGCGCGAAACCGCGCAAGCTTCCCCCTGCGTTACACGCAGGCAGGCGAGCGCCGCGAGGTTGCCGTGCGCATCCGCCGCAACACCACCGGCGGCCTCGGAGCCGCCTGGACCATCGACAAGGTCGAAGCCCCGGTCGAGTAAAAAACGGCCTCGGATAGCCAATTGACCATCCGAGGCCGTTTGAATTCAGGCCTTTTAGTTGTCATCGGTGCATATAGACACCAGAGAAGCAAGCTCATCCTCAAGTTGCGGAGCAAAGTATCTAAAAGAAACCTGCGCTCCAGTCGGTATCGACTCAATCATATTCGCAGCATTATCTGAAACTCGGTACGATGCAGTTTCACCTGTCTTCAAATCCTCTATTGAGCAGACAGCGTCTTCAGCATCAATCGACCTAAGCACGCCTTTTCCTTGTAACATCACATCGGCATGCCCGCCAGCTATTTCTAATGAACCTGAGTCTGTCGCAGTCACTTCTCCGGAACCTCCGCGCGATATCTCTTCCTTTGTTGAACAGCCCACCAATGAAGCCATCAGCACCAAAGACAGAGCTAGACGAATCGCCCTACTTCGAAAAAGTCGTTCCATAAGTCCACGCATAATAGCTCTGATCATACTTCAGGAAGGATAAAGATGAATTCCAGCCGTCCGCTATGCCAATCATCTGCCTTGTCTCTCCAGTTTTCTTACCAGTAAGTGTGGCGTAAGCCTCCGCTGTTACAGAATGGGCTGATCCGTTGTACAAACTCGCATGTAAAACATTCGGTCTATTAGAGTTAATCTCATTTTGGATGCTCGCGATAGCCGGAGAGGAGACAGTGCGGGCGATAAGAGTACTTCCTCTGCTTGCGCAGTAATTTGTAAACCCCGTTGCACAGGTTGATATCGGCGTTCCACCCAAAACAACGCCGGGAACAGTCTGTTCTTCATCGGAAAGAGCATGGGTATTGGTGTAATTCCATATCTGCATATATTGCGAAGGGTCGCTATATAAATTGGCAATGCCATACAGTTCCGCAACGTTCGAAAAAGCTGTCACCATACAAGCATAGTGGGCGGTAAGCCTCTTAATCTCGCTTTCATCATATGACATAAACTGAGAAATGGAACGAAATCCAGATACTGTGTAATCCTGCATTTGAGTTGCGTAAATTACAACATCGTTCCAGCTTGAAGGTTTATTCGATAAAACGACAGGCCGTCCTTCTATGGAAACAGCCGGGATTGTTCTTCCGCAATTTGTTGTTATTGAACCGTCCAAAGATTGCACGCCGAATTCGAATGGATTGATCATTACGACTGGGTTATTGAACGAATAAGACTCGACACCAAGATCTCCTCCCCGATCCATAGGGCTGACTAAGCCGTCTCCAAAACGATATCCCGTAAGTATTTCATCATCTGAAGCATCTAAAACCAAATAGCCCGCGGCTCTATTGGATGTCACAACCGGAACAATGTAACCAAGCGGGGACCCATCAACATCTACAAAAGGAATAGGGTCAGAAGGCGTATACGAATAGCCGAGGAGTCCCTTTATATATTTATCGGCAAGCTCTTGCGCAATTTCAGAAGTAAATTGTATCTGCTCACCATCAATATTGCCCGTCGAAGCAAAAACCTCTTTCGGACGTGCGGCTAAGGCGACAATTGAAGACGCGACAAGTTGCAGAAAACGACGACGCGAAAGCATATGTTCTTCTTTCTAGAGAAGCGACTAATAAGGTACTCCTATTCTATAATCTTTTTTGTAACGTTACAGCACTGGTTATATTTCAATTCGATTTGCTTATGTCCTTGCAACCCAATGCGGCTTTACGTTTTAAACGGAATTAGAAAATCACTCATAGCAAAAACGGGCTTTAATCCCAAAGAGATGACTTTGATTATGAATCAAACCAGCAGCTAGGGCATAGCTGCAGTGCAATTGCTACAAGAAAGGCCGCCCTTGGTGGCGGCCTTTCTACTTGCTACTAGTCACGCGTCAGCTTGCGGTGAATACGATGCGGCTGGGCTGCGTCCTCGCCCAGGCGCTCGATGCGGTTTGCCTGATAGGCCTCGAAGTTACCCTCGAACCAATACCAGTTGCCCGGATTCTCGTCGGTGCCCTCCCACGCCAGAATGTGCGTGGCGACGCGGTCCAGGAACATACGATCGTGGCTAATGACCACCGAGCAGCCCGGGAACTCGAGCAGCGCCGCTTCGAGCGAGGACAGCGTTTCGACGTCGAGGTCGTTCGTGGGCTCGTCGAGAAGCAGCAGGTTGCCGCCCTGCTTGAGCGTAAGCGCCAAGTTCAGACGGTTGCGCTCGCCGCCGGAGAGCACGCCAGCGCGCTTCTGCTGGTCCTGGCCCTTAAAGCCAAAGCTCGCCACATAAGCGCGGCTCGGAACCTCGGTCTCGCCGACCATCATGTGGTCCAGGCCGTCCGAGACGACCTCCCACAGGTTCTTATCGGGATCGATGCCGGAACGGTTCTGGTCGACGTAAGAAATCTTGACGGTCTCGCCCACCTCGAGCTCGCCCGAAGTCAGCGGCTCCAGACCCACAATCGTCTTGAACAGCGTGGTCTTACCGACACCGTTGGGGCCGATGACGCCCACGATGCCGTTGCGCGGCAGGGTGAACGAAAGGTCGTCGATGAGCACACGGCCATCGAATTCCTTGTGCAGATGATGAGCCTCAAGCACCTTGTTGCCCAGACGCGGTCCAACGGGAATGCGGATGTCGGTCCAGTCGAGCTTCTGGCTTGCGCGGGCCTCGGCCTCCATCTCCTCGTAGCGAGCCAAACGGGCCTTGTTCTTGGCCTGACGAGCCTTGGGCGAGCTGCGCACCCACTCGAGCTCGGCCTCCATGCGCTTGGCGAGCTTGGCGTCACGGTTGCCCTGCGCCTCGATGCGGGCGGCCTTGGTCTCCAGATACGTGGAGTAGTTGCCCTTGTAGGGATAAAGGTGACCGCGGTCGACCTCGCAGATCCACTCGGCAACATTATCCAGGAAGTAGCGATCGTGCGTGACGGCAAGCACGGCACCCTGGTAGTTGTGCAGGAAATGCTCGAGCCACAGGATCGACTCGGCGTCCAGGTGGTTTGTGGGCTCGTCGAGCAGCAGCAGGTCGGGAGCCTCGAGCAACAGCTTGCACAGGGCCACGCGACGGCGCTCGCCGCCGGAAAGCACGTTAACCGGCATGTCGGAATCGGGCAGCTGCAGGGCGTCCATGGCCTGACCGAGCTTGGAATCGATATCCCAGCCGTCGGCGGCGTCGATCTCGTCCTGGAGCTTGCCCATCTCGGCCATGAGGGCATCCATGTCGCAGTCCGGGTCGCACATCTCCTCGCCGATCTTGTTAAAGCGATCGACCTTGGCGATTGTGTCGCCAAACGCCATGCGTACATTCTCAATGACAGTCTTGTCGTCGTCGAGCGGCGGCTCCTGCTGCAGGATACCCACGGTGTAGCCGGGGGTGAGCCTGGCATCGCCGTTGGAGACCTCTTCGATGCCGGCCATAATCTTGAGCAGGGTCGACTTGCCCATGCCGTTGGGACCCACAACGCCGATCTTGGCACCGGGGTAGAAGCTCAGGGTCACGTCGTCAAGGATTACCTTGTCGCCATGGGCCTTACGAGCCTGATACATCTGGTAGATGAACTCTGCCATTTGCCTGTTTTATCCTTTCTACCTGCTGTTTCCCTATTCTTGATTCGCTTTAGTGGAAACGAAATAAGGAAATCAGCTCTGAAACGTAACGAAAAAGGGGCATGGTTGCCCACACCCCCTAATACTACCTGGGAAAAGTCCCCCGGAACATACTATGAACTGCGTACGCTAGTTTTCCGCAACCTTAGCGAACGGCCCGCTGCGATTTGCGCCACAGCAGATACGAGTAGACGTAGACGGCTCCGACCGAACCAAACGCCAGAACCGCAATCACCGCGGCGACGACTTCACTCGAAAGCACGCTGCCTGCCACGCCCATCACAATCAGGCCAATACCCAGCACCATAAAGCAGGCGCCGCCAAAACGCTGCGTACGGCGCCAGTTCTCGGGATCGGCAAGCGCCCAAGGTGTCTTGATACCGAGCGTATAGTTCTGCTTCACACGCGGCAAGTAGTTGCCTACGCCGATGAACAGCAAACCGACAACACCGGAAATCAGCACGTTAACCGAACCGACCGCCGGCACCACGCCCCAGACCGTAAGCTCTCCCAGCCAGCTTATGGCGCACATGAACAAGGTGAAGGCGATTACGAAGCCCTGGTAGAACTTGCCCGAGGTTCGATATGCCTCACCTTTGGGATCGATGCGCGGCACCACGCAGAACATTGCGAGAAGCACCAGAGGCAGCACGCCGAGCGCGGAGGCCATCCAGCTGGGACCCCAACCGTCGACGGCTCCGTTCGCGCCCCAGTGCGTGGGAATCTGCCCAGGCAAGCTCGGCATCACCATGAGGTGCGCTACGACATTGGCGACGCACAGAGCGATCAGCGCAATCCACACACGCCGCGATACCCCCGTGGCGTGAATGTCCTTGTTTTCGTTATTCATCCTTATCACCTTCCGTGTTTGTAAAGCCCATAAACCAACCGATCAAGTCCTGCATGACGGTGGTGTTTAAGCTGTAAACGATGTTTTGGCCATGACGTTCGTCGGTCACCAACCCGGCGTTTTTGAGCGTCGCCAAGTGATGGCTCAGCGACGGCTTACTGATATCGAAATGCTCGGCAAGCTCCCCCGCCGTGCAATTGCCCTCGCGCAGCAACTCCAAAATGCGCCGTCGCGTTGGATCGGCAAGCGCCTTAAAGCCCTCTCCCGGCATAAGACCTCCTCTCATCATCTCTCATGACGCGCACACTATACTCGATATTTAGATGTTTGTCTAACTATCTAATACAGGAACATCTATAGAACATTCGTTCGTATTTAGCTACAATGGAAGTTGAAGCAGATGGGCCAGCTCCCTCTACCCGAGAAGGAGATGGACTATGAGTATTGACGATGTCCTGACGTTGTTATTGCTTGTAATCGCGGCTGTGGAGCTCGGCATCCACATTGGAGGTCGAATGAAATAGCCGCCCCCGCGTAATGCGAAGACGGCCACTTCTCACGCTACAAACGTGTTTTGGAGTTGGCCAACCCGCTGCAACGGGTGCCATCTGCTTCAATCTTATGCGAATCCCGACCCCATTTCAACAAGCCCAAGGGCTCAAATGGAATCGCAATAATACCTATAATGGCGATAGCTAAAACACGACCGACTCCCCATCGGAGGATATCTATGACCGAGACCACAGCCGCAGCCGCCATCGAGACACGCGACACCAAGCTCGAGATTATCATGGGCCGCGAGGCACTCGATAAGCTCGCCGATGCTACGGTGCTAGTGCTCGGCTGCGGAGGCGTGGGCTCCAACTGCTGCGAGGCACTCGCCCGCGGCGGCATTGGTCATTTCGTCATTCTGGATAAGGACATCATCGCGCCCAGCAATATCAACCGCCAGGCCATCGCCTTTCACAGCACCGTCGGCAAGCGCAAGGTTGACGTGATGGAGGCCATGATCCACGACATCAATCCCGCCGCCACCGTCATCAAGCGCACCGAATACTTGCTGAGCGACAACATCGATGATTTCTTCGCGAGCGTTTTGGAGCAGACGGACGGCAAGCTCGACTACGTCGTCGACGCCATCGACACCATCTCGGCCAAGCTCACCATTGCCAAATACGCTCAGGACCACGGCATTCGTTTGGTTAGCTCCATGGGCGGGGCCAACAAGCTCCATCCCGAGTGCCTCCGCTTTGCCGACATCTTCGATACGGTGCGTGACCCCATGAGCCGCATTATGCGCAAAGAATGCAAGAAGCGCGGAATCAAGAGCCTGCATGTACTGTTTAGCTGCGAGGAATCGGTTAAGACACAGCCCCGCGATCCTTCCAACATCCACGAGCGCACCGAGCTGGGAACCGCCAGCTTTATGCCGCCCATCATGGGTCAGATGATCGCCGGCGAGGTTATCCGCCAGATCAGTGGCCGCGGTACCGAGCGCGTGCGCGCCGATGGCCAGCGCTTGGACTAGCGGAGCGCGCCGAGATGGAGCCCCGATTATTTGATGCACATTGCCATCTTGATTTAATGGCTCACCCGGACGCTGTTGCCGATGAGGCAACGGCGCTGGGCTTGGGTCTATTTGATTGCGGCGTCGATCCACGCGACTTCGCTAACGCACATGGACGAACCCGTTGCCCTCCTACCGTCATCAAGGGCATCGGCCTCCATCCCTGGTGGCTCGCCGACGAGCGATGCGGCAACGCAGAAATTGACCTACTCTGCCAAATTGCCGCGCAAGAACGTTTTGTTGGCGAGGTCGGGCTCGACTTTTCCGCTCGTTTTGCCGGAAGTGAGCCGCTACAAATACAGGCATTTGACCGGCTCTGCGATACACTCGTGCAGTGCCCTCTTGCCGGGCGCGTGATATCAATTCACGCCGTTCGTTCAGCAGGAGCCGTACTGGACGTCCTCGAATCGCATGGACTACTCATCCCAAACTCCGACTCCCCCGTTATCATCTTCCACTGGTTTAGCGGCACTTCGGACGAACTCGTCCGCGCGCGTAATGCGGGCTGCTATTTTTCCGTCAACGAACGCATGCTCGCCACCAAGCGCGGTCGCGAATATGCCCGACAGATTCCACTCGACCGTCTACTGCTCGAGACCGATGCGCCAGCCGAACCAAACATAGAGACAAGCGCGCAGTCGCTCATCAAATCGCTCACAAGGACCTCGATGCGCATTGCCTCACTCAAAAACTGTGACGCAAAGCGCATCGAGTCGGCAGTTTTAGCAAATGCGCACTATGTTTTTGACCTTCGCTAACCCCTGTGGACAAACATGCCAAGGGGCATGCGAATCGCACAACGCAGCCCCTATTGGAAAGCAGTACAATTCGGCAGCATTACACCAATTCGTGCATGAGATCACGGTTGCGTGCATACAATTCGTCAAAGATATGACGGCGCGACGCATATAACTCGTGGGCAGTCATATCGGGCACGATTGTTTGCGCGACGCCAAGGACTCGGGCGAGTTCATCCCATGATGCATAGGCGCCACCTGCGAGAGCTGCCATGATGGCATCACCGAAGCATGCGCCCACCGTAACCTTGGCAACCGAGACCTCGCGCCCGCATACGTCAGCGATAGCTTGCATCCAAACTGGATTCTTGGTTCCACCTCCGACAAGCATTATGCGCCCAATTGGCAGTCCATGCTCTCGCTCGATAATGTCGACATGGGATGCAACGGTATACGCAACGCCTTCCAAGGCGGCACGAACCATATGGGCTCGCGTATGTCTTCCGGTCAGGCCAAAGAAGACGCCACGCGCCTCGGGATCGTTGAGCGGAGTACGCTCCCCCGCAAAGTACGGCAGACATAGGAGCCCATCGGCACCCGGCGCCACGTCGGCGGCATCATGTGCCATAACCGAATATGCATCGGGGCCACCGTGGCCCTCGGCCTCTACGGCGTCGCGATACAGCTCTTGGCGCAGCCACGATGTGAGTGCACCCGCCGTATTGGTCCCCGCGCAGATCCCGTAAGTTCCGGGAATGATAAACGTCCCCGGCCACAGGCGGGCATCATCGACCATATGATCAGCTAGGTAGATGAAAT
The DNA here is from genome assembly GCA_900542635.1 of uncultured Collinsella sp. Lineage (GTDB taxonomy): Bacteria > Actinomycetota > Coriobacteriia > Coriobacteriales > Coriobacteriaceae > Collinsella. Next base: position 13,404 of record UQOJ01000018.1, on the reverse strand, counting down.
ACGCCGTGCTCCCCAACTGAACCATCATATCGCCGGGACAGAATACACCCGTCGAAATGGCCTCGGCACCAGAGTCGCCCGTTCCCACTAAGACAGGTGTCCCCGCCGCGAGCCCCGTCGCCTCAGCCGCACGCTGCGTAATCACCCCGGCAATATCGGTAGCCGACATTACCTCCGCCATCTGGTCAGGCCGGCAGAAACGAGCACATTCCCGAGCATCAACCTTCCAAGTGTAGCGGTCATATAGGGGAAGAAAATCCTCCGCCAAATAACGGTCCACCGTAAAACGCCCCGTCAACTTTGCGCACAGAAACGATGACGCCGTCAAGAACTTCGCGGCACGTTCGTGCACCTCGGGCATATTCTCCTTAAACCACAAGATCTTGGGAGCAATATCTGACGAACAGGGATCATGCCCGAAAAGCTCGCGTGCGCGATCTGACCCATATTCGGAAAGAAGCTCGTCAATCTGCGGCTTCGAACGTGCATCGACTCCATACAAAATCGCGGGCGCCAGCGCGTTGCACTCGGTATCGACCGGCACGCAGTCGCAACCCAATGCGGAAAGGCCCACGCATCCGATCTGTGCCGCGTTAACCCCCGATCGCACCACCAGCTCGCGCGACAAGCGGCAAAAATCACCCCACCAAACTGCCTCCGCATCATGCTGGTACCATCCATCACGCGGGTTGTCCGTCTCGTGTCCACAAGAGGCTTGGCAAACGATGTTGCATCGATCATCGATTAAAACGCCTTTAGAGGCGCTTGTCCCAATATCAATACCCAGATAGAACGCCATGAGCGCCTACTCCCCTCGCGCCGTACGAGCGGCAGCCATAAAACGAACCACCCGCTCAACATCGACCGGGGCATCCAGCTTTCCGTCGCGCTTTAAGCACGTGCCGACAAACGCGCCATCGTAGTGAGCAAATACGTCAGCCACGGTATTTTCGCGACAACCGGTGCCACATACCACAGGTACTTCGCCAACACGCTCGCGGACCTCATCGGCAAGCTCGCCCGAAGCGCCACGACCGGCAGCCGAACCGCCGATGACCATCGCATCCGGTAGGCAATTAAAGAGAAGTGAATCGGCAATGTCCGCAGTCGTGCGGTCGTTGAGATAAACCTCCCCCTCGCTCGTGATGAAGTGAAAAAGCTTGAGGTCGTCCAAGCGCAGCGCCGCCTTGCGACGCATGGTGTGCGCGAAATCTCGGTTAATCAGCCCAAGATCACCGGCCCAGGCACCGCAAAAATTGCAGCGCGTGAACTGCGCGTCGACGGCAGCGCACAGCTCGATTGTGGCATCACCATCGTAAATAGCCTCAGCTCCCCAAGGAGTCGACAGATCATGGGACAGAGCCCCGATTACATAGCCCATCGATGCAAGGGTTGAGGGAGACACGTGCTGCTCATAGGGCATCGAGAGCTCATTGGTAATCAAAATGCCATCGACACCGCCCTGCTGCAACGCTTCGAGATCGCGCTTGGCGGCTTCCACGACCTGCGACACGCTTCCGCCCGGGTAATACAGTGGATCGCCCGGCAGAGGACGCAGGTGCAGCATTCCGATAACCGGCTTTTCGGTCTTGAACATCGAGGTTAGAAACGACATAACGTGCTCCTTCATAGGGTTATTGCAGGGACGTTACTCCCCCAGCACCTCCACGTACACTTTTCGCTTCTGCGGACCGTCAAACTCCGCAAGATAGATGTTCTGGGCACCTCCGCACACGATGTGGCCATCTTGGACGGGAAAGAAGCAGCTGTTTCCACAAATCATGCTCTTGATATGCCCGCAGGAGTTGTTACCGGTGGCTCCATAGCTCGGCAGGAAGTGTGCGTGCGCATAGGGGGCATCGAGTGGGGCGATGCGATCAAGCGTCTCCATAAGATCCGTCTCCACGCAGGGCAGCCCCTCGTTTACCACGATTCCACAGGTCGTATGCGACAAAATAATCGCTGCCAAGCCATTGGTCACCGAGCTGCGTTCGATGGCAGCGTGCACGTCCTCGGTAATATCGATGAACTGGTCCGGAGCAGTCGATAGATAGCTCAATGTCTCGAGCGTCACCATGTTTACTCATCCCCTTCAAGAAAACGCAGGGCATTACCCCAGTAGAGCCTTTCTCGCGCATCATCGCGCATGGACACGGTATCGAGTGCCCGCTTGAGTTTGAATGCACGAAAGCGCGGCGTATTGCTGGCGAACATCACTTGGTGCGATAGCGCGCGCTCATACCATAGCGGCCCCATATCGACCGTGAAAAGACGCTGCATCATCTCCTCGGGCGAATCGATGTAAGTGATAGAGGTGTCCGTGTAGCAGTTGGGATACTTGAGCAGCATCGCCACGGTCTCGCGCACCCAGGGCCAACCAAAGTGGGTCAAACTAAAGCGCACATTTGGATGCGTTGCGATTGTGTGCTCAAATGCAAGCGGGTTACTGCGCGAGAGCTCTGCGCCCGGCTCCCAAGACATACCGGCATGGAAAACCACCGGCTTGTTATAGCGCTCGCACAGCTCGTAAAGCGGCTCGGCCACAGCATCATCGGGGGCAAAACTCTGCTTTGCCGGATGCAGGCAAAGCCCCTTTGCCCCCAACTCGGTAAAGGCGCGCTCCAATTCGTCTGCGGCGCCGCTCACCTGCGGATCTACGCTCGCAAATCCCCACAGACGATCGGGATGCGCGGCAACCAGCATGGCAATCTGGTCATTGGTGCCAAAGTGCCCTCCGCATGCCGTGGTTACATCGAGCGGCATGAGCACGCTCTTCCGCACGTCGCAGACGTCCATCTCGACTTGAAGCTCATCCCAATCCATGGGGCCCATATGCCCCATACCAAATTCTCGTGACCAAAAACCGAATCCATCAGGCTCATCACCCGGCGTACAGATCTCGCCGTAGAGCATAGGATGGACCAACATGTCGATAACCATTTCGTACTCCTTTCCAGGCATTTGACCCTAGTACGGCTCAAACGAACCAATCACTCGGGACGACAGCTCAGCGCCCGCCTTCATGCACGCCGGAATATCAAGGCCATCGATCACGCCCTTGGTAAACCCGGCAATATACGAGTCGCCGGCACCCACGGTGTTAACGACCTGCTCCGCCGGTACGATCCCGCACTCATAGAAGCGCTCACCGTCATAGGCAATGCTTCCCTTCTCGCCAAGCGTGGCAACCGCAACGCGCGGTCCCAATTCCTGCACGTGGCGTACCCAGTCCCGCAGCTCCGGAGTGTCCTCTTCAAACGACATGAACGCATAGTCTACGTAAGGAAAATGAGCCTCGCATGCATATTCGGGATCCTGGCTGAACACCGAGAAGTCCATAACCACCGTCTTGCCCGCATCATGCCATTCGGGCAGGAGGTCCAAACAATTGCCAAACAGGTCGGTATGAATGATGTCATGCTCCAGGATAAACGCCCGGTCGCCTTCATTCGGTCGATATGTCTCCATTACGCCATCGATCGCCTCGAGATGTACGCGATCGACGCCGTCTTTCAATGCCATGAGCATCACCGAGGTGTCGCCATCCTCCACCCGCAGATGTGAGATATCGAGCCCCTCGGCGGCCAGCGCCTCTCTCATCTTGTCTCCGTACTCGTCCTTGCCGACAACCGACACGGCAGATACCGAAACGCCCATTCGTGCAAGATGGATACCCCAGTCAATGCCATTGCCAGTCGGATAGAACACGCCGATGTTTTGATAGACGTCCGCGCAGCAAAAACCAGCCGCACACGCTTTAATACCCATGGTCTTCTCCAATGTACAAAAGGGGACCCACCGCATGGCGAGCCCCCTTTTCGCGTTTCGCTTGTTGTTTTGCATCGGCTGTCCAAAGCCTCATAGCCAGACCGCCGTACGCTTTCTTAAGCTATTCGACGATTGGTGCTCCGTGGCCCCAAGAACCTTCCATGCCGCACACGGTCGAGGCAAACCCGGCAGCAAAGTCGAGCGCGCGCTCGATGGCCTCGGCGCCATCCTCACCACGCTTGGCGGAATCGAGATAGCACATCAAAAACGAGGTGAGGAACGAGTCGCCCGCCCCCATGGTGTCCTTCATGTCCGTTACCGGTTTAGCCAGCTGGCGGTAATAACGCTCGCCGTCGTAAGCAATGCAGCCCTCGGCGCCCGCCGTAGCCGACACAAAACGCGGACCCAGGCCCTTCACCCATGCCAGACGCTCGCGAATCTCGTCCTCGCTCGCGGCATCCGCCGCACTAAAGAAAGCAAAATCAACGTAGGGCGCAATCTGCTCGTAGTACTCGTCGGTGGAGTCGTCCGAAAAGTCAAAAGAGACCGTGACGCCCGCAGCCTTCAGCTTGGGCAGCTCGCGCTCGGTAAAGCAATAGTTGCCCGAATGAACCACATCGAACTGCTTCATGTACGAAAGGTCAAAGCGATCGAGGACATAGCGCGCATCGCCACGGATACCGCCCTCGTTGGAGCCGAGGAAGACACGGTCACCGTCAACGACGGTCACGCGAGCCGCTCCGTTCTCGCCAATCATCTGCTCGCACTTGTCAAGCTCGATACCCTCATCCTCGAGGCTTGCAATGACATGCTCGGCAGCGGCGTCATTGCCAAAAATGCCCATGTATGCGGAGCGTGCGGCACCGCATTTCTTGGCATAAACGGCGAAGTTCACCGCGTTGCCGCCAGGATACATGGTGTGGATATGCTCGTAGCGATCGACGACGTTGTCGCCAAATCCGAGCGCGTTAACGTTAAATGCCATGGTATTTACCCTTCTAGTACTCGACGACGCCCATGTAGCGACGGAAATCGGGATCATGGTCAAACACCTTACCGCGTGCAGCACGCAGCTCGCAGTTCATGGCGTAGAACAGCACCGGGTCCAGATAGGCACGGACGCTCGCCGGCACGGCTTCCATACCGTACTCCTTGGCATCGAGCACCATCAGCGTATCGGTATGCGTCTTAAGGAACGCCAGGGCGCGCTCGTCCATAGCACGGCACTCGCTGGAGCCCATCTGCAGGAAGTAAAAAACGCCATCCTGAGTAGCCTCGAAGGGGCCGTGGAAGTACTCGGCAGAGTGGATGTAGCTGCAGTGCTGCCACTGCATCTCCATAAGAGAGCAGATAGCGAAACCGTAGGTCTGGCTAAAGTTGGGACCGCTGCCCAGAATGTAGAAGAACTCGTGCTCCTGGCAAAGCTTGGCAAAACGATCGCCCAGCTCGGCATTTACCTTCTCACGTGCCGGGGGAAGAATCTTATCCATCTCGGCGATACCGGCATACATATCGGCAAGATCGGCGTAGCCCTCCTGCTGATCGAGCAGCTCGGCCGCAAGCGACAGCGAAATGCCAGCGGGGACCTCGGCCTGCGGTACGCCCTCGCCCCACGGGTAGACCCACGTGGTCCACTTGCCGGAGTCGATCTTGGATCCAGCGTTGTCGGTCTGGGCGATCACCGTAGCGCCGGCGGCAAGGGCAATCTCGCAGCCCTCGACGACCTCCGGGGTATTGCCACTGTGGCTGCAAGCGATGACCAGGGACTTCTCGCCCAGACGACGCGGACGCATAATGTCGAATTCACGCGCGGTATAGATATACGAAGTGAAGGTGGTTGCCTCGCGCTGCAGAAGCTCATGAGCCGGGATCAAATCGATCATGGAGCCACCACAAGCAATCCAGTAGACGCTGTCGAACTTGCCCTTCTCGGCAATTGCCTCTTTGATCAGATCGTGTGCGTTCATATCCAGTTCCTTTCTTGTTTGGGACGCAATCAATGACGTTGGTTGCGTGGCCGATGGTTGTTTTAGTCAATCAGATATTTCTCGAATGCGGCCATGTTCTTGGCATCAGCCGCCGCCGGGTCATCGTAGTAACGGCCGTCCGTAATTTCCTGGCCCAGCATGCCGTCGAAACCATGGGCGTTGAGTGTGGCAACGAAGGCGTCCATATCGTGCTTGCCATCGCCCCACACCAGATGGCCATACGGGTCACCGTCGATAAAGTGCATCTCGTGAATTGTCCCATCACCAAAGGTGGCAAACCAGTCCTCGAGCGTCTCGCCAGCAACGCCCATCGCGGTTGTATCAACCATGGGCTGTAAATACGGGCTCGCGACCTCGTCAATCATGCGCTTCGCATCGGAAACCGTCGTCACAAGGTTGCTCTCCTCGGGACGCAGGCTTTCCATCGTAAGCACCAGACCGTGCCCGCCGGCATACTCCGCCAGAATGGACAAGTGCTCGCGGCTGCGCTTCCAGGCTTCCTCGCGGTCCTCGTCCCAGTCGCCCCAGCCCGAGTTAATCGACATACGGTCGCACCCAAGTACCTCGGCAAGCTCAATGCCATGTTTAAAGTACGCCAGGCTGCGCTGTTCATGCAGCGGTTTGCGTGCGCAGTACTGCCAAGGATAGACAACATTCTCGGGGCACAGAGTACGATACCTAAGCCCACGGTCTGCAGCCTTTTTCGCCAGGACCTCAGCCTCAAAGTAGCCCGTGTGGTCGAGCGTCACATGTGGCTCCGCACACCACAGCTCAATGGACTCAAAGCCCAAACGCTGCTGCACATCAAGGAAGTAATCGAGCGACCACATGATGTAGTGGATATTCATGCCCGCAATCTGTTCGCGGCGCAGCGTCGGTTTGGATTCAGACATCCTATGCCTCCTTATTTCGATCGAACACGATTTGTCCGTCCGACATCGTCATATCAACCGAAAGATCGCGTGCGTCGCGATAATCGAGGTCGAACACATCCCGATCGAGCACGCAGATATCGGCAAGCTTGCCGACCTCGAGCGTACCCAGCTCGTCTTCGCGCATCAGATCGTACGCGCCCCCGGCAGTCCAAGCACGCAAGAGCTCGACAAGCGTCAGCGCGTTGGCCTCATTCACGGGCAGTCCATCGTCGAAGTATCCGCCGCACGCACTGTAGATTGACTCGCCCAAGCTCGGAATCAGCAGCGGCAAATCCGTACCACAGCACACCGTGCATCCGGAATCTTCCATGCCGCGGCGATTCCAGCTGTGCAAAAGTCGCGTCTTGCCAATTTGTCGACGCATCATCGACAGGCAATCCTCGCGCCGGTCCAGCGTCAGAATCTGCGGATAGACCTCGCAAATTCCACCCAACTTGCCAAACTTGACAAGATCGGTCGGATCAGAGTTCTCGAGATCGGTAATCGCATGGCGGCGAAGCAACCGTCCATGCTCGTCTCGAGGCAGCGAGGCATAGAGCGCCACGGTGCGACGAACGGCGCCATCGCCCTGGCAATGCAAGGAATATCGGAAGCCGTCAGCATCAATTGCGCGCAGCTCGTTCTCAATCAGATCCCACTCGGGCTCCTCGACAACCGTCTTGCCGGCAGCGCCCGCATCGGCCGTGTCCTCATAGGGGTCAATCATCTCGGCAAGCCCCGCCCATACGCCGCGATCGGTCATACGGTTGAAGCCAGAAAAACGAACGAACGGTCCCCGGAAGCGCTCTCGTGCCTCGCGGGCATATGCCAGATTTGCACCGGCACCCACCGGCTGCGACATCATAGAGACGCGAACCGTCAGCTCACCAGATTCCTCACGGCGAGCCATTTCGTCGGCAAAACCGTAGTAGTCATCAAACGCCATCTCCTTGATGGCGGTAACGCCGCGCTCGTTAAGCATGCTCATGTAGTCCGAATACCCCGCACGTACCTCGGGCAGCGCGAGGAAATCGCTCATCATGCGCCAGATCTTCTCGGCATAGCACGCCTGGGGTGTAAAGCCGTATCGTGCACTGGCGGCAGCATTGAGAACGCAGGTCTCCGCACCCGGTGTAAAGCAGACGACAGGGATATCGCCAAAACAATCGTCAAACACAGCTGCCGTATTTGCGTTCTCGGCATCCGATGCCAACGTTTCGGGTAGGCTGTGGCCAAAAGCCGCCGCGCAATCCGGATGATCTTCTTTCCATGCACGCAAGAGCGACACGGTCTCTTTGGCATCAGCGATGCCGGACAGATCAGACCCCAACGTCCGCAGCGCCCAGCCTGTATAGAAGGTATGCACATCGATCAGGCCAGGCATGACGGTACGGTCGCCCAGATCAACTACCTCGTCCGCCTGGGTCAAATACGAAGCTACCTCACACTTGGTGCCAACCGCCTCAATTCGATTGCCACGGACCGCTACGAAACCTTCGAACGGCAGGTCCCCCGTACCGGTAAAGACGCTCTTAGACGTCAGGACCGTTAAACGATCAGACATCACAACCACCTACACCGGAAGCATGCCAGAGATTGCCGTTACGATCAGGCCAAAGACGACCATGAAAATGAAGAACTTCCAAATGGTCTTCCACCATTGGCCAAACGAAATCTTAGCCACGGCAAGACCGGCGACCGTCATGCCCGCCACGGGGCTGATGGTGTTGATGGTCTGGTTGGCAAACTGAAGCGCGGTGACGGCCGCCTCGGGATTGAGGCCCATGAGCTCGGTCAGGGGGCCCATAACGGGCATGGTGAGCGCCGCCAGGCCAGAACTCGAGGGAACCAGCAAAGAGAGCAGGCCAAGGACGATATACATAAACGTGGTGTAGACGGCGGCGGGTGCACCGGCGAGCGCAGTAGCGAGCGCCTGGAGAATGGTGTCGATGATCATGCCACCCTCGGCGATGACCAGAATGCCGCGAGCGATACCGATAACGATGGCGGCGTACGCAAAGTCGGCGAGACCCTTAACGAACTCCTCAGCGATCGTCTGCTGGTCAAGACCGCCCAGGATACCGGCAAGCAAGCCCATGCCAAGGAACACGGCGGAAATCTCATTCATGTACCAGCCCTGGGTAACAAGACCCCAGACGATGATGCCCATACCGCAAGCAAAATCGATAAGCACGAGCTTCTGACGGATAGTGAACTCTTCCTCGATGGAGGCATCGGTCACGGAAAACTCAACACGCTTGAGCTTATCGTCCTCGTACGTAATGGACGACTCGGGATTTTTCTTTACACGCATGGCGTAGCGCATGGCCCATGCGATACCGACGGCAGTGAAGATGACCCAAGAAACGGCGCGCAGCCACAGCTGAGGATTGCCCTCGATACCAATGATGCCTTGGGCGATCAAAACATTAAACGGGTCGATGGTCGAAGCACAATATCCCAGGTTAGGACCAAGGAAGCAGATGATAAACGCCGTCATCGAGTCATACCCGATACCCATCATGATGGGAATGAAGATGGCATAGAACGGTAGGGCTTCCTCAGACATACCAAACGTAGTGCCGCAAATGGACAGCAGCGTCATCGTGATGGGAATGATGAGGATGTCCTTGTTCTTGAGCTTTTTAATCACACGGCTCATGCCGGCATTCAAAGCGTTGGTCTTGGTGATGATTGCGAACGATCCGCCAATCAATAAGACGAACGCAACGACGTCGGCAGCCTCCTGGATGCCCTTGGTGGGCGCTTGCAGGACCGCGAAGATATCCTGACCCAGATTGATGGTCTCGCCAGTCTCGGAATCGGTGTAGTTCTTATCGACCTGTTCATAGGTTCCAGCAACGGCGACTTCACGCTCGCCCGCCGCTGTCGAAATCGTCTTGCGCTGATACTGACCGGAGGGAACGATCCAAGTCAGAACCGCGAAGACAACGATCAGCAAGAACATGATCGTATAGACATGCGGTAATTTGAACTTAAAACGTCTGTTTGTCTTCTTCGCCTTCGTATCTGACATAGATACCTCCAAAGAACTCGAGACTGCATCGCATCTCGCTTCAACGCTTGCACAAGGCAAACGTTCTATGACGTTCTATAGATTACCAGCAGCTTTTCCCGTCATCAAGATAATTTCAAACTGATTGCCGCAACGCGGTTGAACGGTTGCGTTCGCACCGTGAACGGTATGGAAACGCCCGGTGAGATGATCCACCGGGCGTTTCCATTCGCAATGTCCTAGATGTCAAAAACGTAGCGAGACCCAACGATCCGCTGACGACCGATGATAAACGGCCGCCGTTGCTCATCGAAAAAGAAGGCTTCCATATAAAACAAGGGTTCGCCAACGGGAACCGCCAGCAACCGAGCGACCTCGGGCGATGCGCACGCGATCTCGAGCGTGCACGGGTCGGTAAACGCGGGCATGCGGCCCGTCTGGTTGCGCACGAACTCAAAAATGGATTGGTTAGATAGAGGCGCCGTTGATAGATAGGCGTTGTCCTCGTAAACGTATATGTTGTTCTCGAGCATGACGGGGACGCCATCGGCAGTACGCACACGCTCGACGCAAATCAAGTCAGTTCCAACGGGAACACCAAAGAACTGTGCTTCGGTAGAATCCGCCGGCAGTATCTTTCTCGAAATGACACACGCCCCCGGTTCCATTCCGTTAACGCGGCATGCGTCCGAAAAACTCTGGACGTCATCCTTCTGGCGAATCTTGCGCTTGAGCTTGGGGGCATTGACGAACGTGCCTTTCCCCTGTCGCTTCGTTAGATAGCCCTGCTGGACGAGCTCCTCAATACCGCGTCGCACGGTAACGCGGCCAACTTTATAGCTCTCAGCCAATTCGAATTCGTTGGGTATCCGCGCGCCTGCCTTGTAGACGCCGGAGTTGATTTCGTTTTTAATGATATCAATGACCTGTTGGTACAGCGGTATCGCTGCTTTACCGTCAGTTAGCCCTTCAGTCGGTGGCATATACCCTCTCCCAGCACAATTAAGTCTAAAGCGGGCCCAAGGGCATTCAGCAAGCCCTTAAGCCCGCATTAGCATTAAGTATGCTAGGTGTCGCACCAAAATGTCGGCTATTTACTCATCAGACCCGAAAAACGCGCAACTACCGCGCTCCTAAGAAAGCGTGAGCAGCTCCGGCAGCTGGTCGATAATCTTGTCCGCGGCATCCTGGCTAAAGCCAAAGCGCTCCTCGCGCTTGGCAATGACTGTCAGGCCGGCTCGCTTGCCGGCAGTGATGCCAGGCACCGAATCCTCAACGCAGCAGCAGCGATTCGCGGGCAGCCCCAGCAGGTCCAGCGCATGCAGGTAGATGTCGGGCTCGGGCTTGCTCTCCTTAAACTGCTCGCCGCTCACCACATACTCAAAGGCATCCGACAGCCCGCATGCGTTGAGCACTTCCTCGATGCTATCCATGGGAGACGAGCTGGCAAGCGCCACGCGAACGCCGCGGCGCGGCAGCTCTCGAATCGTATCCACGGCGCCTGGGTTAATCAAAGCCTGATAGTCGCGCGGACGCTCATGCGCCCACTCGTCCCACCGGGCCAACGCTTCCTCGCCAGTGAAATGCCCCTTACCGGCGCGCTCAAACCAATCGACCAACATATGCAGGAAGAACTGATGCGAGGTACCGACCTGCCCATTCAACTCCTCTTGAGTCAGGTTAAGCCCAAGCTCCTTGGCAAACGCGGCAGTCTCGCCCAGGTAGTAATACTCGGTATCGACAATGACGCCGTCCATGTCAAAGATAACGGCGTCGAACGGAAATGCGGACACGGCACCCTCCCTAACAAAAGGGCGCCCGCAAGCAGGCGCCCGAACCATGCATTATCGGCGATTCTAACCCAGCAGCTTATCCAGCGCCACCGCAATACCGTCTTCATTGTTATTGGCGGTCACCATCTGGGCCACGGCCTTAACCTCGTCAACCGCGTTGCCCATGGCAACACCGGTGCCGGCCCACTCAATCATGGACTTGTCGTTCTGGCCGTCGCCAAACGATACGACCTCACTGGCATTGATGCCGAGCTTAGGCAGGGCACCCTCGAGTGCGCGGGCCTTGTCGATACCGGGCGCCGTGTACTCAAAGTACCAGTCGGCCGTAAACATGCCCGAAAGCGCCTGCTTAAAGGGCGTATACATCTCCTCGTAATGCGCCTGCAGGTAGGCCGGATCGCCCGCCGTCAGCAGCTTGTCCACGGGATAAGCATCAGCGACCTCATGCAGGCTCTCCACCTCGCGAATCTTAAGATCGCACGCGTCGCGCTCATACTTGACGATATTCTTCTGCGAGCCGTCAGGCAGCGTGATCATGCAATGGTACGAGTCCTCGACGTGCAAATCGCGACCGAGTGAAATCATAGGGATCACGTCAAAATTACGCAGGTGATCAATCAGACGATGCAATTCGTCGGCAGGCATAGCCTGATCGAACAGCACCTCGTCGGTCTGGGCATCGACGACGTGTGCGCCGTTAAAGGCCACCAGCAAACCGTCATGGTTTTGAAGGTCGAGCTCTTGCGCCAAGGCGTGCAGCCCCCATGCGGGACGGCCCGAAGCCAAAATGAGCTTAATGCCCGACTCCTGCGCCGCGAGCAGCTTCTCGCGCGTACGCGGGCTAATCACTTTCTGATCGTTGGTGAGCGTACCGTCGATATCCATCGCGATGGCTTTGATTGCCATATATGCCTCCCTGTCATTGAACAACCTTGTCTGAGCCATCATACAGAACACCCATCGCGACTCCGTTTACAACGGGAAAAATGTCATATTGTCCCGAACATGAACGGCGTGTGGTCGTGAAGCTTTATCGCTCAGGTCAAATACGTCTGCTAGCGACGCTCATCCGTCGGTGCGCCCTCGACGATCGCGATGCCCGCCGATGCACCTAACGCGCTGGCGCCGGCCTCGATGAATGCGCAAGCTTCTTCGTAATTATGGATACCGCCCGCCGCCTTGATTGCCACGGCATCGCCGAGCACCTCGTGCATCAGCCGCACGTCCTCGAGCTTAGCACCGCCAAAGCTTCTACCGGTCGATGTCTTAAGGAATCCCGGCTTGGCCTCCAGCGCGATCTCGCATACACGGCGCTTGGCGGCGTCGTCGCCGTCCAGCTTGCACATCTCGACGATTACCTTGTCAGTGATGCCATGCGCGCGACAAAAATCAGCAATGGTAGTCATCTCGCGCTCGATGGCATCAAAATCGCGGTTCTCGATCGACCCCTGATTCAAAACGTAGTCAATCTCGGTAAAGCCACACGCAGCGTATTCCTCAAACCTCGCAAGCTTCTCCTCAAGCGTCATAGTGCCCTGGGGAAAGTCGATGGCGCCGGCAAGGATGATGTCAGAGCCCTCGAGCATGGCGCGGCCCGTCTCGTACTCCTGAAGGTTCGCAAATACGCAGCGAAAGTTGTACTTTAACGCCTTCTCGACATACTGCTCAAACGTGTCCTCGGGGGCATCGATATAGTCGATGTATTTGTTGATGGGTTTGGCAAGCGTCATGCTGGGCCTCCTTGTTCAGGACTGACAACCGATTCGTGGTTTCACGCGAAAAACCACGTTCAATGTACGCCCGACATGCAAGGACAGCGTCCGCATTCCGACAAGTGGTATGAAATTAGCTGTAAACGTATATTTACAGACAGACACTATGACCCAATCCGAGGGCACTAAAAAGACAGGAGCCCCCGCTCGTGA
>UQOJ01000017.1 GCA_900542635.1 uncultured Collinsella sp. | reverse complement strand
GACGGAAAGCACATTAAGTGCTTTCCTTTGCGTGCGGAACTCGCGACAAACTTAAACAGCGGGCCGCCCGGACCGGGAATCCGACGTGCTTGTCGGGGCAACGTTCCCTTCCAAATAGGGACAGGTTTTTTTGATCGGTTTTATCTGGGGAAACGTCGCGCTCCAGCGGTAATCTGCTCTCATCTGTCTCATGGAAATCGGCGGCGTTTCCATTTAACGCAAAAGAGGCCGCCTCCCCTAGTAGGAAGCGGCCCCAAATCTTACGAATAGATGATGGTAAAGGGTACTTCTGTTTCGGTCTCTCCTGTTGATGTGTATCTCGTGCCCTCAAGCGTTACTGAGACCACTTGATCGACATTGATCAGTTTTGTCGGCACCCAAATGTTCTCTCCGCTATTGCGTGCCATCGAAACATAGAAATTGTACGCCCCTGCGTCGTCATCTTCGATAATCTGCTCCGATCCATCCTTGTAGTTGACGGTCAGTTTATGATCAACTGCTTCATAGCCCAGATCATCGATGTGCGTCTGGATGGAAAACGGGCTAATCTCGAGAGGCGAGTCATCAGAGCGGAGTTCCTTTGTATCGACGTGCGCTCCGACGTTAAACTCTGGCGTCGATACCTCGATCACCTTCGCATCCTCACCTTTGCCCTCCGTCCAGCTGATATTCCAGGTGACCGCATGTCCCAAATCTCGCTCGCGATTCCACGAGGCAAAGTACATCGTGCCATTAATGACCGTGTCGCTTGATGTGTCCTTATCAATTGTGCAGCGTGTGTCAGCCCATTCCTCGCCGAAGTTCATGCTGGGTGTACCGATGCCTTGTTCTTCTTCACCATAGAGAACAAGTTCGCCTGTCTCTGCTGCCGGCTTGTAGTAGTTAACGCCATTTGGATTGGACAACGTAAACGTCACGGCTCCGCAGCCGTTTTGGTCAATAGCCATCTCATGGATATCAAGCGTATAGCCGTTACCCTCGACGGACAGATTAACCTCCTGGACTGCACCCTCCAGGCTTTGGGGCGCGATGCCATCACCAAACTCTCTGGTGTAGGTATATTTAGTTCCCGATGAGCCTCCGTTGGTCCAGGTAATGGAATCCCCATTGCCGTGGTTTCCCCAGGCTGAGGCAAAATAGCTGGAATTGACAACGGCGTAGGCGACCCCTCCGGTCGCCAACACTCCGGCAAGACATCCGATTACGGCAACATACAGAGGTTTCGCGTGACCCTTTCGACGAAGCGGCTTTCCAGCCGCAGCATCAATAACACGGTCGGCAAGATCGCTATCGGCTTGGATGGACTCGAAGGCCTGCTTGATTTGATTGGATTTCACGGTCGCCCTCCTCTAGGATGAATTTGAGCTTCGATCGACCGCGTGCTAAACGCGTTCGAGCGGTCGCGGCTGGCACATGCAGTAACTCGGCAATCTCTGAGGTCGAAAAGCCCAGATAGTAATAGAGCACGATGGGAACACGGAATCGCTCCGGAAGTCGCATAACGTCTGACAGGACCGCCTTGGACTCCTCCTGCGCCGTCGAAAGCGAATCGGCCAGGTTCTCAATATCCTCCACACGCCTCCATGGCTTTCGAAAGAGCGATTTGCATTCATTGATCGTGACCCGGATAAGCCAGCGGCGAAGATGCTCCCGACTTTCAAAGTGTCCATCGCTTTTGAGCAACTTAAGAAAGACGTCTTGTGCAACATCGTCGGCATCGGCGCGATCGCGCAGGTACGTCAATGCGATTCGAAACACGACATCCCGGTGATCTTCGACCGCCTGTCTAAAAGCTTGTTCTTCCATAATCACCTCCCGGTGATGCTGATATTTCTTGCTGAGGCCCTCACCATAGATACGCTCTGGCCGGACGAAATGTTTCAAATTCAAGCAGGAAATACCTACCAAAATAAACCTGTCCCTTTTTGGCAGGGGACCAATGGAACGCAACAGGTTGAGCATACGCAAGCGAGCGCTCCCCAGAGCGTACAAGGTGGCATGAAAAAGGCAGGGCATTGACCTTTTGGTCATGCCCTGCCTTTTGAATGACAGATTGTAGCTCTGGGGGCCGCGCAGCGACGGAGGTCGCCGCCGTTCGTTAGAACGGCGGAACTAGTTACTCCTCGTCGTTGTCCTTGGCCTCTTCGGCGTCGTCGGTGTCCACGAGCTGGTTGAGCAGCTCGTCGAGGGACGCCATGTCCTCGTTGATCGCGCCGTTGGCGGGAGCCTTCTTGTCGTCGATCGGGGCGCCCAGGAGCTCCTCGTCGGCGTCGGCGTGATGCGTCGGAGCGGAGGTACCCAGCAGGATATCGTCCGGACCGTCGGGGCTAAAGACCATCTGCAGCAGCTGCGAGAGGTCTTCCTCGTCGGCAACGTCGTCGTTGTTCTCGAGGATGTAGAGCAGGTCGTGGGCCTCCAGGCCGTCACGGAGCTCCTCGATCGCCTTGGCACCGATACCATCGATGCGCAGCAGATCCTCCTCGGACTTGCCGACCAGGTCGCCGACCGTCTCGATGCCGACCTCGCTGAACTTGTTGGTCCAGCGCTGCGACACGCCCAGGTCGTCGAACAGGTACAGGCGAGCCTTCTCGGCGGAGATGGTATGGCCGTTGCGGGTGAACGAACCGTCAGCACCACCGAACTCGTCGTAGCCGGCCCAGTCGAGCTGCTGCGGGAGCTGCTCGTCCAGGTCCTTGAGCTCAACCGGAGCCCACTCGGGCAGCGACTTGGCGTTGGGCGAAGCCGGACCGTCGATGTCAACATAGCCGTCGGCCGTGCGATACGTCAGCTTGGCGTTGGCGTACGGCTTGAGGCCGGTACCAGCCGGGATCTTCTTACCGACGATGACGTTGGACTTAAGGTCGAGCAGGTGGTCGACCTTGCCCTCGATGGCAGCCTCGGTAAGGACGCCGGCGGTACGGATGAACGAAGCGCTCGACAGCCAGGAGTCGATGTTGGACGCGACCTTGAGCGTACCCAGGATGACGGGCTCGGCCACGGGAGCCTGACCGCCCAGACGGGCAACGCGCTCGACCTCGTCAGCGAACTCGTAGCGGTCGACGTACTGACCAAGCAGGTACTTGGAGTCACCGGGGTTGGTGATCTGAACGCGACGCAGCATCTGACGTGCGAGCACCTCGATGTGCTTGTCGTTCAGGTCGACGCCCTGGCTGGTGTAGACGTCCTTGACGCTCTCGACGAAGGTGTGCATCGTCGACTCGATGTCGGTCAGCTTGCGCAGGTTGCGGAAGTTGACGAAGCCCTTGGTGATCTGGTCGCCGGCGCGAACCTCGCAGCCGTCCTCGATCTCGGGCATAAAGCGCACCGAAGCGGGGACGCGACGCTCGTCGAGGACACGGGTGTGGTCCTCGGAGTCGGTGAGCGTCAGCACGTACTCGGACTTCTCGGGCTTAATCGAGAGGTGGCCGGAGTACGGAGCCAGCTCGGCCTCGCGACCAAGGATCTTCTCGTTGACGTTGCCGACGATATCGAACATACGGCTGACCGTAGGCAGACCCTGCGTAATATCGTCGACGCCAGCGACGCCGCCGGAGTGAATGGTACGCATCGTAAGCTGCGTGCCGGGCTCGCCGATGGACTGGGCGGCAATAATGCCGACAGCGGTACCGATGGCGACCGGACGACGGGTGGAAAGATCCCAGCCGTAGCACTTCTGGCACACGCCGTACTTGGAGCGGCAGGTGAGCAGCGCGCGGAGCTTGACCTTCTTGAGGCCCGCATCGACCATCTTCTGGATGTCGGCGACCTTCTCGATGTAGCCGTCCTGCTCAAAGAGCACGGTGCCATCGGGAGCCACGACGTCCTCAATGAAGCAACGGCCGACGAGGTCGGTGTTGAGGTCGGTGGTGCCGGGGATGATGAGGTTGTAGGTAACGCCCTCGTGCGTACCGCAGTCCTCCTCGCGGACGATGACGTCCTGGGCCACGTCGACCAGACGACGGGTCAGGTAACCAGAGTCCGAGGTGTGGGATGCGGTATCGACCAGGCCCTTACGGGCGCCGTAGGTCGAAATGAAGTACTCGAGCGGCAGCAGGCCCTCGCGGAAGTTCGCCTTAATGGGAAGGTCGATCGTCTCGCCGGACATGTCTGCCATCAGGCCACGCATGCCGCCGAGCTGACGCAGCTGGGTCTTAGAACCACGGGCGCCGGAGTCGGCCATCATGTAGAGCGGGTTCTCCTCGTCGAACAAGTCGAGCATGAGCGCTGCGACCTTGTCGGTACAAGCGGTCCACTCGTTAACGACTTCGATGTGGCGCTCCGTCTCGTTGATGAAGCCCTCCTCGAAGTACTCGTTGATCTGGTCGACGTTGGCCTGGGCGCGATCGAGCAGCTCCTGCTTCTCGGCAGGGATGAGAGCGTCCCACACCGAGATGGTGAGGCCGGCGCGGGTAGCGTAGTGGAAGCCGGAGTACTTGATGGCGTCGAGGATCGGGCCGACCTTGGCCTCGGGGTAACGATCGCAGCAGTCGGCAACCAGCTTGGCCACATCGCCCTTGACCATCTTGTAGTTCATGAACTCATAGTCTTCGGGCAGGCACTGGCGGTTGAAGATGATGCGGCCGATAGAGGTCTCGAAGCGCGCGGTCTTGTTGCCGGTGACGTCGTAGTCGACGAACTCGTTCTTGCCGTTCTTGACGCGGAAGATACGGGTGCCGTCCTCGTTGATGACGTTGGCATCGGCAGCGGACACGCGAACCTGGATCTTGGCCTGCATGTCGACCTCGGAGCGGCAGTCATAGGCGTGCAGCGCGTCGTCGAAGCTGGCGAACACGTGGTTCTCGCCGGGCAGGCCGTCGCGGACCTGGGTGAGGTAGTACACACCGATGATCATGTCCTGCGAAGGGATGTTAACCGGCTTGCCGGATGCCGGCGAGCGCAGGTTGTTCGCAGAGAGCATGAGCACGCGAGCCTCGGCCTGAGCCTGGCTGGACAGCGGCACGTGGACAGACATCTGGTCGCCGTCGAAGTCGGCGTTGAAGGGCGAGCAGACCAGCGGGTGCAGGTGGATAGCCTTGCCCTCGACCAGCACCGGCTCAAAGGCCTGGATGGACAGACGGTGCAGGGTCGGTGCACGGTTGAGCAGCACGACGCGACCGTCGATGACCTCTTCGAGGATATCCCACACAAAGGTGGCACCGCGGTCGATAGCGCGCTTGGCGCCCTTGATGTTCTCGACCTTGCCGAGCTCGACCAGGCGCTTCATGACGAAGGGCTTGAAGAGCTCCAGTGCCATGGTCTTGGGCAGACCGCACTGGTGCAACAGCAGCTTGGGGTCGGTAACGATTACCGAACGGCCGGAGTAGTCGACACGCTTGCCCAGCAGGTTCTGACGGAAACGACCCTGCTTGCCCTTGAGGGCCTCGGCGAGCGACTTGAGCGGGCGACCGCCACGGCCAGAGACCGGGCGACCACGACGGCCGTTGTCGAACAGGGCGTCCACGGACTCCTGGAGCATGCGCTTCTCGTTGTTCACGATGATCGCAGGGGCGTCCAGGTCGAGCAGGCGCTTGAGTCGGTTGTTACGGTTGATCACGCGACGATACAGGTCGTTGAGGTCGGACGCGGCGAAGCGGCCGCCGTCGAGCTGGACCATCGGGCGCAGATCGGGCGGAATGACCGGAATGACATCCAAGATCATGTTCGCGGGGCTGTTGCCGCCCTTCAGGAAGGCGTCAACGACCTCGAGGCGCTTAACGGCCTTCTCGCGCTTCTGCTTCTGGGAGTCCTCGTCGGCGATGATGGCCTTGAGCTTCTCGGCCTCGGAGGGGAGGTCGATGGCAGCGAGCAGGTCGCGGACGGCCTCGGCACCCATACCACCCTTGAAGTACATGGAGTAGTAACGGGTCATCTCGCGGAACAGCGGCTCATCGGAGATGAGGTCGCGCTCGGTGAGCTTCATGAAGGCGTTGAAGGCGTCCGTGCGGAGCTGCTTCTCGTCCTTGCACTCTTCCTCGATGTCGACGATGCCAGAGGCGATCTCCTCGGGGGTCAGCGGCTCCTCGTCGGAGAACTCGTCAAAGTTCTCGGGGTTGCCCTGCTCCTTGAGGGACTCGATCTGGCGGGCGCACTCGGCATCGATCTCTTCCAGATCGGCGGCGAGCTCCTCGCGCAGGTCGTCAGCGTCGGCCTCGCGAGCCTCGTAGTCGACCTCGGTGATGATGTAGCTGGCAAAGTACAGAACCTTCTCGAGGTCCTTGGACTTGATGTCGAGCATACGGCTCATCGGGAAGCTCGTGGGGCTCTTGAAGTACCAGATGTGGGACACGGGAGCGGCGAGCTCGATGTGACCCATGCGCTCGCGACGAACCTTGGCCGAGGTGACCTCGACGCCGCAGCGCTCGCAGACGATGCCCTTAAAGCGGATGCCCTTGTACTTGCCGCAGGAGCACTCCCAGTCCTTGGCGGGACCGAAGATCTTCTCGCAGAACAGGCCGTCCTTCTCGGGCTTGAGGGTACGGTAATTGATGGTCTCCGGCTTCTTGACCTCACCGTGCGACCAGGAACGGATCTGGTCGGCGGAGGCAAGGGAGATCTTTACCGAGTCAAAATCAGTAGCTTCGAAATCTGCCACAGTCAACTACTCCTTATCAGTGGTCGTGGCGGCGACAGCCTCGGGTGCCTCGGCGGTCTCGGCATCCTGGGCCTCGACGTCGGTGTCAACGCCGGCGAGCGCAGCCAGGTCGTCGAGAGCAGAGGTCTCCTCGGCGGTCACAGGGGCGGAGGCGTCCTCGTCGGCATCGTGCATGGGCTCGATGTCCAGTGCGAGGGAACGGATCTCCTTGACGAGAACCTTGAAGGACTCGGGGATACCCGGAACCGGGACGTTCTCGCCCTTGACGATGGACTCGTAGGTCTTGACGCGGCCCACGGTATCGTCGGACTTGACGGTCAGGATCTCCTGCAGGACGTTGGACGCACCGTACGCGTACAGTGCCCAAACTTCCATCTCGCCGAAGCGCTGGCCGCCGAACTGGGCCTTGCCGCCCAGAGGCTGCTGGGTAACCAAGCTGTAAGGGCCGGTCGAACGGGCGTGGATCTTGTCGTCGACCATGTGGCCGAGCTTGAGGATGTAGGACGTACCCACGGTAATGGGCTCACGGAACTCTTCGCCGGTGCGGCCGTCGAACAGACGGGTCTTGCCGCGCTCGTCAAGCTGGGTGACGAACTCGGGGCGCATGTGATCGCCAAAGGCAGCGGTGGCCTTGTTGAGCATGTTCTTGTTGGCACGACGAATGACCTCGGCGATCTCGTCCTCCTTGGCGCCGTCGAAGACGGGCGTGGCGGTGAAGAACGGACCGGGGACGTACTTGTCGGAGTCGGCCTGCTCGGTATCCCAACCGCAGGCAGCAGCCCAGCCAAGGTGGCACTCGAGCAGCTGGCCGACGTTCATACGCGAAGGAACGCCCAGCGGGTTGAGGATAACGTCGATCGGGGTACCGTCAGCCATGTAAGGCATGTCCTCGACCGGCAGAACGTTACAGATAACACCCTTGTTGCCGTGGCGACCGGCGATCTTATCGCCCTGCTGGATCTTACGACGCTGGGCGACGTAGACGCGCACCTGCTCGTTGACGCCGGGGGCCAGATCGTCGCCGTTCTCGCGGCTAAAGCGGACGACGTCGATGACGCGGCCGTAAGCGCCGTGAGGCATCTTAAGGGAGGTGTCGCGGACGTCATGGGCCTTGGCACCGAAGATGGCGCGCAGCAGGCGCTCCTCGGCGGTCAGAGCGCTCTCGCCCTTAGGCGTGACCTTGCCGACCAGGATGTCGCCAGGGCCGACCTCAGCGCCGATGCGGATGATGCCGTCCTCGTCGAGGTTGGCAAGCATATCCTCGGAGAGGTTCGGGATCTCGCGGGTGATCTCCTCGGGACCGAGCTTGGTGTCGCGGGCATCGATCTCGTGACGGGTGATGTTAATGGTCGTCAGCAGGTCCTCGGCCACCAGGCGCTCGGACACGACGATACCGTCCTCGTAGTTGAAGCCTTCCCACGGCATGTATGCCACGGTGAGGTTCTGGCCCAGTGCGAGCTCGCCATGATCGGTCGAAGGACCGTCAGCCAGGGGCTCGCCCTGCTCAACGGTGTCACCGACGCGCACGAGCGGACGGTGGTTGATGCAGGTGGACTGGTTGGAGCGCTGGTACTTGGCAAGGTGATACTCGTCCATGCCGCCGGCATGCTTGACGATGATCTTGGCGGCGTCGGCAAAGATGACCTCGCCGGCGTTCTTGGCCAGGGTGACCTCGCCGGAGTCCAGAGCGGCGCGGCGCTCCATGCCGGTACCGACATAGGGAGCGGCGGGGTGAACCAGCGGCACGGCCTGACGCTGCATGTTGGCGCCCATCAGCGTACGCTTGGCGTCGTCGTGCTCCAGGAACGGGATCAGCGTGGCTGCGACGGAGAGCATCTGACGCGGCGAGACGTCCATGTAGTCGACGTCCTCGACGGGCACGTCGGCGGGAGCGCCGAAGGAGCCGTCGAAGTCGCGGGTACGGGCGATCACGGTGTGCGGACGGACAATCTTGCCCTCGGCATCGGTCGTGATGAACTCGTTGGTCTTGGGATCGAGCGGCGTGTTGGCCGGCGCGATGACGTGCTTCTCTTCCTCGTCAGCGGTCATCCAGTCGATCTGGTCGGTGGCAACGCCGTTCTCGACGCGACGGAACGGGGCCTCGATGAAGCCATACTCGTTGACGCGGGCGTAGAGGGCGAGCGAGCCGATCAGGCCGATGTTGGGGCCTTCAGGGGTCTCGATCGGGCACATGCGGCTGTAGTGCGAGTTGTGAACGTCGCGGACGGCCGTCGGCACGTTGGTGCGGCGGCTGGAGCCGGACTTGTGGCCGGCAAGACCACCAGGGCCGAGTGCGGACAGACGGCGCTTGTGGGTCAGACCGGTCAGAGGGTTCGCCTGGTCCATGAACTGCGAGAGCTGCGAGGAACCGAAGAACTCCTTGATGGAGGCCACGATCGGGCGGATGTTGATGAGCGACTGCGGGGTGATCTCGTCAATGTCCTGGGAGCTCATGCGCTCACGGACGACGCGCTCCATACGGCTCATGCCGATACGGAACTGGTTGGCGACGAGCTCGCCGACGGTGCGGATACGGCGGTTGCCAAAGTGGTCGATGTCGTCGACCTTGAAGCCCTGCTCGCCGGCAGCGAGGGACAGCAGGTAGCGCAGCGTCGCGACGATATCCTCGTCGGTGAGCACCGTGACCTCTTCCTCGGTGGTGAGGTTGAGCTTCTTGTTGACCTTGTAACGACCGACGCGGGCCAGGTCGTAGCGCTGCGGGTTAAAGAGCAGACCCTCGAGCAGGCTGCGGGAAGCGTCCACGGTGGGAGGCTCACCCGGGCGCAGACGACGGTAGATCTCGATGAGGGCGTCCTCGCGAGTGAGGGCGGTGTCGCGCTCCAGGGTACGCTTGATCACATCGGAGTTGCCGAGCAGCTCGATGATGTCGTCGTTGGTGACGGCGATGCCAAGGGCGCGCAGGAACATCGTGGCGCTCTGCTTGCGCTTACGGTCGATGGAGACCATGAGCTGGTCGCGCTTGTCGACCTCAAACTCAAGCCAGGCACCGCGGGACGGGATGATCTGGGCCTTGTAGATCTGCTTGCCCGAATCCATCTCGGAGCTGTAGTACACGCCCGGGGAGCGGACGAGCTGCGAGACGACGATACGCTCGGTACCGTTGATGATGAAGGTGCCCTGATCGGTCATCATGGGGAAGTCGCCCATAAAGACGAGCTGCTCTTTGATCTCGCCGGTCTCCTTGTTGGTGAGACGGACGTCGGTCAGAAGCGGGGCCTGATAGGTCATGTCCTTCTCGCGGCACTCCTCGACGGTGTGCGCGGGGTCGCCGAACTGATGCTCGCCGAAGGTAACCTCGAGAACATGGTTCTGGCTCTGGATGGGGCTGGATTCCTTGAACGCCTCACGAAGGCCCTCGTCCTTAAAACGCTCAAAGGATTCCCTTTGAACAGAGATAAGGTTGGGGAGCTCCATGGCCTCCGGGATTTTCCCGAAGCTGACGCGCTTGCGCTCAGTGGCAGTGTATGCGTAGGTCACCAGGTTTTTCCTCCTTCACGGAAATGCTCGGTGGGTTGGCGAGGCATAGCTTCGCCAGTTATCGCAACCTAATAGTTTATCAGGTACCGACCGTTGGGCAAGAAAAGCCTTG
This sequence comes from uncultured Collinsella sp., assembly GCA_900542635.1. GTDB lineage: Bacteria > Actinomycetota > Coriobacteriia > Coriobacteriales > Coriobacteriaceae > Collinsella. Next base: position 25,310 of record UQOJ01000017.1, on the reverse strand, counting down.
ACGCGATTGAGTTTTTGGAGTAGCAAAGTTTTTCGACAGAAAATGCGCAGGTAGATGCATGTATACCGAACACCTGTTCATATATTTTCTGTGAACAGAGAGTCGGCAATCGCAGCTCTTATAAAAAACGGGCGCGAACCGAGGTCCGCGCCCGTAAATGTCGATGCCCGAAGGCTTACTTGCGCATCAATCCGCCGCGCTCGTCGATGGCGTCCCAGAAGGCACTGGCAAAGCGGGGGTCACTTGCAGCCATGAGGGCGTTGGTGGCCATCCAGCCAGAGGGAGTGCCGGTGTCGTAGCCCGACAGCGGGTCGATGACGACGGCATACATGGCCTCGCGGTCGAGCGAACGGGCCATGGCGTCGGTGAGCTGGATCTCGCCGCCCTTGCCGGCCTGCTGATCTGCCAGCAGGTCCATGACCAGCGGGCTCAGCAGATAGCGGCCGACGATGTACAGGTTGGACGGAGCAGCCTCGGGAGCGGGCTTCTCGACCAGACCGCCGATACGCCAGACAGCGCCCGGCTCTGCATCGGCAACGTCCTCGGCGCCCTCGAGCGAACCGACGCGCTCGCCGGCGATAACGCCGTAGCGGCTGACTTCCTCGGGCGAGCAAGCAGCGACGGCGATAACCGAAGCGCCACCGTGCTCCTTGGAAACGGCGAGCATCTTGTCGCAGATGTCGCGGTTAGGCACAACGTAGTCGCCCAGAAGAACCAGGAAGTTCTCCCCTGCCACGGCGTCGGCAGCAGAGCGGATAGCATGGCCGAGGCCCTTGGGCTCGTACTGATAACGGAAGTCGACCGGCATACCGCCAGCGTGGGCGACGGCATCGGCATAGGCGTTCTTGCCGCGCTCGCGCAGCAGGTTCTCGAGCGAGCGATCGGGCTGGAAGTAGTTCAGCAGCTCGGGCTTGCCGGGAGAAGTAACGATGATGGCATCGTCGACCTCCTCGGGGTCGAGCGCCTCCTCAACGACATACTGAATGACGGGCTTGTCGAGCACCGGCAGCATCTCTTTGGGCGTGCACTTAGTGCCAGGCAGAAAACGCGTGCCAAGACCGGCGGCGGGGATGATTGCCTTCATGTTATTCAAAGATCCTTTCGCAGGCGCAAAAGCGCCCCATGCGTGCGGCACACAGCCGCAGACCAAATTGCGATACCCAAGTATCTTACCGCTGGAGCTATATGTCGCTACAAGGCAGAGACAATTCTTCAGCAGGTCAACGCAAATTATTGCTCGAATGGTGCAATTTTATTGCCCAACGGCAAGGCACCCGATACGACGCAAGTCACAGAACATGGCAGTTTGAGCAACCGATGTCGAGGGACCGAAAAACAAAAAAGACGGGGCTCGCAATGCGAACCCCGTCTGCAAAGAAATCTGGCGAGAAAGCCTGATTACTTGAGGGTGACAGCAGCGCCAGCAGCCTCGAGCTTCTCCTTGGCAGCCTCGGCGTCCTCCTTCTTGGCACCCTCGAGAACAGCCTTGGGAGCGCCCTCGACGACCTCCTTGGCCTCCTTCAGGCCAAGGTTGGTGAGCTCACGGACGGCCTTGATGACCTGGATCTTGTTGTCGCCGAAGCCCTCAAGCACGACGTCAAACTCGGTCTTCTCCTCGGCCTCAGCAGCGCCAGCAGCGGGAGCGGCGACAACAGCGGCAGGAGCAGCGGCGGAAACGCCGAAGGTGTCCTCGATAGCCTTAACGAGCTCGGAAGCCTCGAGAAGGGTCATTTCCTTAAGAGCATCGATGATCTCATCGGTGGTAAGCTTAGCCATTTCTAAGTCCTTTCGGTTTCCGTGCGGATGCACGGAGATCAGTTAAAACACGGCGCGAATGCGCCAGGGGTGCGGCGTTGCCGCCGCGGGTGAAAACAGCGACTAGGCTGCCTTCTGCTCGGAGACCTGCTGGATCGAACGAGCGAGACCAGAGGAAACGCCGTTGACGCAGACAGCGATGTCGCGAGCGAAACCGGAGATGAGACCGGCGATCTGGCCGAGAAGCTGATCCTTGGTGGGCAGCTCGGCGATAGCCTTAACATCATCAGCGGAAACGGCCTTGCCGTCGGAGATACCGCCCTTGATCTCAAGGACGCCCTTGGACTTAGCGGAGAAGTCCTTAAGGGCCTTAGCGGCCTCGACCGGCTCGGACTCGTAGAACACATAAGCGACGGGGCCGGCGAGAATCTCGTCGAGCTCGGGCTGCTCCTGGTTCTTGAGGGCGATCTTGACCAGGTTGTTCTTGTAGACCTTCATCTCGGCGCCGCACTCGCGAAGCTGATGACGCAGCTCCTGAGCCTGCTTAACCGTCAGACCGTTGTAGTTGACGACGAACAGACCGGCGTTCTCGGCGATACGGGACTCGATCTCTGCAACCTTGTCGATTTTGTACTGCTGGGGCATGAATTACACCTCCTCGAATTCTTTCCGGGCACGGTCCGCCACAAGGACGTGACGGGGGCATGTCCAAAAAGAAAGCCCCCGCGCTGCATGAGCGACGGGGGCGAGAAGACATATCTACTCGACCACCTCGGCTGGCGGGATGTCCCATTAAGCTCGCGGGTAAGACCCGTTTGCGCCGGCTGTCTCTGGCAGCGGATTCGTGCGTGAACCGAAAGTATTATGGCGGGGACCCCGGCGTCGGTCAACGGGAAACCGGGCTGCACACAATTCCACCATCCGGCACGCTCCGCCGAAGGCCAGGCGCAAGGTTTCCGCTCGGTCAGGTCCTGGGCTCGCTCGGAAAGCACATTAAGTGCTTTCCGGCTCGTGCGGAATCTACGGAAACCTTGCGCCTGGCCTTCGGCGGCGCGGCCTGCGGTGACTTTGGGGCAGCCCGGTTTCCCGTTGGCCGGCGCCCCCACTCATAAGCCTTAAGTCGGTGGGCTGATGTGTTGCGTCCCTGATGGCTACAGGGTTGAAATGAAGGTGGACAGGCGATTTAGGCCTTCGTCCAAATCTTGGTCGGAAACACAATAGCTGAGGCGGATGTGGCCTTCGGTTCCGAAACAGTCGCCCGGGACTAGGGCTACGTTTGCCTCTTTGATGGCTTTGATGCAGAAGTCTTCGCTGGTTAGGCCGAACTTTTTGATGCTCGGGAAAGTGTAGAAGGCTCCTGCGGGCTCTACTACGTCGAGGCCCATGGCATCTAAGGCTGCGAGTACGCGTTCGCGGCGGGCTCGGTAGACTTTGAGCATGGGGGTTGGGTCGACGGTCAGGGCTCGGGCTGCGGCGTCCATTTCGAAGGAGACGGCACTCGATACTAAGTATTGGTGAGCCTTGGCGATCTCGGCGATGACGGGTGCCGCTGCCGCGAGCCAGCCCAGGCGCCAGCCGGTCATGGACCAGGGCTTGGAGAAGCTCTCGATGATGACCGTCTGTTCACGCAGCTCCGGGTGACGCTGGGCAAAGCGCTCGTAGCCATCCACATAAACCAGGCGGTTGTATACGTCGTCGCAGACCACGTAGATGCCCGCCTGCTCTGCCACGCGCGCCACGGCGTCGAGCGAAGCCGCGTTGAGGATGCAACCCGTAGGATTGTTGGGCGTGCAGATGACGATGGCCTTGGTCGCCGGCGTCACGCAGGCACGAAGCGCCTCCTCATCAATCTGAAATTGCGCAGGCTCCGTATCCAAAAAGACCGCTTTGGCGTGATTGGCCACGACGATGCTCTCGTACAGGCCAAAGGCCGGCGTGGGGATGATGACCTCGTCGCCGGGGTTGAGCATAGCCATGAATGTTGCCGACAGGGCCTCGGTCGCGCCGTCGGTTAGGATGACCTCGTCGGCCGAAAACGTAAGGCCCGCGTCCCCCATGTAGGCAGATAACGCCTCACGCAAGGCGGGGCGACCATTGTTGGGCGGATAGTGCGTGTCACCGCGGTCCAGTGCGGCGATCACCTCGGCACTAATCACATCGGGCGTGGGAAAATCGGGCTCGCCAAGCGCAAGCGCGATGCACCCCGGGTGCTGGGCGGCGAGCGCGTTAATCCGGCGGATACCGGAGGGCTTGAGCATGGCAAGCGAGGTATTCATGGGCAGACGCATGGCGTTCCTTTCGTAAGGGTTGCACTAGGATAGCGCGGCGGGGCGCCACCAGACGGTGTAACCTAAACGGAAACGAGCCGGAAAGGAGATGGCATGGAGACAATCGCGCGTGGCGACGTACCAAAAACACTACAAACCATTGCGTATATCAGTATTCCCAAGAGCGCCGATCTTGAGTTTTTGCTCTGGGACTTGCAGGATGCCATCGCCGCCTATGCTCAGCTTTCTGGCACCGCGCTCCCCCGCCCAGTCGACTTGAAGGCAAATGACGCCGGCAGCGTTGCCGATGGCATCGTGCTGGCCATTGAAGATGTGGCTGACGATGAGACGTTGACAGCTATCGAGCAGGCGCTTGAGCGCTTTGGCAGTACGGGAGCGCGTGTCTATGCCGTGATTCGAGCCGCACAACGGGGCGCTGAGCAGGCGCGTGGGACCGCCGTTCGCCTGCACAAGGCATGTGAGCGCCATGACCAATTGTGGTGTGGCGGCGTTGCCATCTGCGCCGGCAGCGGCATCGCAGCGCTTCGCCATTCCCCACGCATGGGCCTCTTGCGCCGACCATTTTCGGAAGCGATAGATAAGCTTGTGGGCGCTGTGCGCATGGGCTGCTCCGTCGAGCATGCACAGCGACTTGGCGGCGGCAATGCCGCCAACGTCGACGCCGACGGCATGGTTTGCGCCGAGCCAGCCGTGCCCGCGCCGATCTGGCGAGGCGTTCTGAAACGTCTGGGCGCCCACGCTCAAACAAAAATCTAAATTAAATAACAGCCCAGTCAACGGCTTCGTGCCAACGCTCGACAAGACGCTCCAGGCGCCAGGCGGCATTGGCAGGACTTGTCGAGGGCAGGACGACGGCGGGCAACCCCGTCCGATCTTGCAAGTAGCGTTTGTAGAGTCGCCCTGCCGTACCGCCGTTACAGACAACGAGCTCGATCGACGCGGCATCGGTAATGCGCTCGATATGTGCCGGCACAACGTTGCGGATGCTCGCGTCGCTCGAGCCCTTAATGTCGCAGCTCTCAATCACATCCCACAGGGCCACGCCACCGTTCAACAGCATGGATCGCTTGGCGGCAATCGAGGCGTCGAGCGTCGCGGGCTCACCGCTTGCCAAAGGGTCGCCCTCGTTGGGCGGCACGGGCACACTAAGACACGCAGCCATCACGCGCCAAAAGCGGTTCTGAGGATTGCCGTAATAAAAGGCATTGGCGCGCGAAAGCACCGAGGGAAACGACCCCAGCACCAAAACGCGCGAGTGCTCGTCAAACACGGGTTCAAACCCATGCTCAATATGTTGATAGCCCTCATCCGGCGCTGTCATGATCTAGGCCCTCAACAGATAGCGCACCTCGTAGGGTGCAAGCTCGAGAGTACCCGTCAGCTCGACCGTGGGCGCATCGTCGGCAAGCAAATCGACAAAGGAGCTGTTGAGCTCGCCGGCGCCAAAGGTGTAAGGCTCGTCCACGGCGTTCACCGCCACGAGCACCGTCGCGTCGTCGCAGGCGCGCTCGAACAGCAGCTGCTTGTTCTGGATCACCACGTTGCGATAGGCACCGTAGTTGAGAGCACGGGCAGCCGCGTCGTCGGCCGAGCGAAGGTGTGCGAGTTGCGTGATGAACGCCGTCAGCTCGTTGGGCGCAGGCTCATCGAGCGCAGGGCGCAGCGCCCAGTCGCCATCGGGGCCGCCCTTTTCACCAGCAATTCCCCACTCGCTGCCATAGTAGACGCACGGAATGCCCGGCATGCCAAAGAGCATGCCATAGGCGGGACGCAGGCACGACTTGTCGGTGAGGATGCTTGCCAGGCGCGGCACGTCGTGGTTGTCGACAAACGACAGCAGGTGTTTGCCGCGGTAGATGCACCAGGGGTCGCCGCCAAACTGGCGATGCAGCGAATGGGCGATCTCGAACATGTTGACCGAGTTAAAGCTGGAGTACAGGCCCTTGTAGCACTCGTAGTTGGTGCAGGAGTCGAGCATCTCGTCGTTGACGATTTGGTTGTAGTCGCCGTGGAGCGTCTCGCCAATCAGCACAAAGTCGGGCTTGAGCTCACGGGTAAAAGCGTGCAAGCGGCGCATGAAGTCGCGGTCGAGCATATAGGCAACGTCCAAGCGCAGGCCGTCGACGCCAAAGACCTCGGCACAGCGACGCACGGACTCAAGCAGGTAATTGACCACGGCGGGGTTTTGCAGGTTGAGCTTCACAAGCTCAAAATGGCCCTCCCAGCCCTCATACCAAAAGCCGTCGCCGTAGCACGAGTCACCGTCAAAGCTGATGTGGAACCAATCCTTGTACGGCGAATCCCACTTGCGCTCCTGCACATCGCGGAAGGCCCAAAAACCGCGGCCGACGTGGTTGAAGACGGCATCGAGCACCACGCGGATACCGTGGGCATGCAGTGTGTCGCACACGGCGGCAAAGTCGACATCCCCACCCAGGCGGCGGTCGATATGGCGCAGGCTGCGCGTATCGTAGCCGTGGCTATCGGACTCGAGCGGCGGGTTGATGAGCACAGTGCCAACGCCGAGTTCCTGCAGGTAGTCGGCCCATTTGGCAATCTTCATGATGGGCGCATCGGGGCTAGCTGTGGCATCGGCGGCCTGGGCGAGCTCATCCTCGGCAACGGGGGCGGCGTTTTCGCGCGGAGCTCCACAAAAGCCCAGCGGATAGATCTGGTAGAACGTCGTCTCGTATGCCCACATAGCAACCTCCCGGTAAGCTCAACACAACGACATCCATTGTATGCCCGGCTTGTATCCTCTTCCCCAAAATAAGTTGCGGTGGAATAGTTCCTGCTTGGGCCTTCAGAGGCCTTAAACAGGAACTATTCCACCGCAACTGATGAGGGGACGTGGTTAGGCGACAGGCTTTGCGCGACGAATGGCCGGGAACATCACCGTGATAGCGAGGATGACGCCCACGGCAGCGATCGCACCGCCCGCGTAGCCGATCAAGGCGATACCGGGACCCGAAACCACGGCTCCGCCGATCGCGGTACCCGTGCCGATACCGAGGTTGAACAGGCCCGAGAAGATCGACATGGCGACGGCCGACGAATCCGCCGGCGTGTACTTGATGAGCTCGGCCTGAAACGCCACGTTAAAGGCCGTGGCGCAGCAACCCCACAGTGCGCAGACGGCAAGCACTGCCACGAGCGACGATGCGGCCGGACCCATAAGCAGCAGAGCCACCGGCACGCCGGAGAGCGTGATAGCCAAGAACGGGAAGCGATGCCCATCGAACAGGCGGCCAAACAGCCAGCTTCCGAGCAGACCAGAGCAGCCAAACGCCGTCAGCGTCATGGTGATGGCGCCCGCATCGACATGCGCGACCTGCGCCAGGAAGGGCTCGATATAGCTGTAGCTTGCGTAATAGCCGGTCGCCATGAAGACCGTGACTGCGTAGAGCGCGATGAGGAGCGGGTTCTTGAGCAGCTCGGGCAGCTGTTTGACAGTAAAGCGCTCACCCGTCGGCATGGCCGGGAACACCGCTGCCTGGTAGACGACCGCGATGGCTGAGAGGCCCCCGACCACGGCAAACGTCATGCGCCAGCCCACGGCCAAGCCAATGGCGCGACCGAGCGGCAGGCCAAAGATCTGCGCGATGGACGAGCCCGTAGCGATCATGCTGATGGCGAGCGCGCCGTGGCGAGTGTCGACCAGGCGCGAGGCCATAATCGAGGCGACTGACCAGAACACGGCATGTGCGCAAGCGACCACCAGGCGCGCGCAGACCAGGATGGGATAAGTCGGCGCCACAGCGGACAGAAACTGGCCCAGCGAAAACACGACCAAAACGCCCAGCAGCATCCGCTTGAACTCAAAACGCGAGGCAAACACCATGAGCGGCAGTGACAGCAGCATGACACCCCAAGCATAAACCGAGATCATGATGCCCGCCTGGGCCTCGGTGAGCGAGAACGACGCGGCGATATCAGTCAAAAGGCCGATGGGCATAAACTCCGACGTGTTGAACACGAATGCACAGCAGGTGAGCCCGACGAGCGGGAGCCACTGCCTGAGCGTGATGCCGTCTTGCCTTGCCTGACTCATATATAACGTCTCCAATCATTTTGAGCGGAGGCGATTATATAGCAACGGCCCCGCATCCGTCAGCAACAGATGCGGGGCCGAAAACAATTCGATACACAGAGGCTGCGCCGTCAATAAAAAACTAAGCCAACCCCAGCAATATGCCCGCCGAATGCACGACAAACGCCACGATCCAGGCGACCGTCACTTGAAACGCGAACACGGCAACGGCGTAGCGCGCGCCCAGCTCGCTCTTGACGGCGCCGATTGCAGCCACGCACGGCGGGTACAGCAACGTAAAGACCAGGAACACATAGGCAGTAAACGGCGAAAACATGGTCGACAGTGCCGCGGGCGAGGTCGCGCCTAAAAGTACCGTGAGGGTCGAGATGACACTCTCCTTGGCGATAAGTCCGGTGACGAGCGCCGTGGATGCACGCCAGTCGCCAAACCCAAGCGGCGTCAGCGCCGGCGCGATGATGCTGCCGAGGCCCGCAAGCAGACTCTGCGACTGATCGGCGACCACATTAAAGCGGATGTCGAACGTTTGAAGGAACCAGATGACCACGGTAGCGGCAAAGATAATGGTAAAGGCCTTGGTAATAAAGTCTTTGGCCTTATCCCATGCCAGCATCACCGTCGTCTTGACGCTCGGCAGGCGGTAATTGGGGAGCTCCATGATAAACGGCACCGGGTCGCCCTTAAATGCTGTGCGATTGAGCACCAAAGCCGCAATGCAGCCGACCACGATACCGATCAGATAGAGCGAGACCATGGCGGGAACCGTCGCCTGTGGGAAAAACGCCCCGCACAGCAGACCGTAGACCGGCAACTTGGCCGAGCAGCTCATGAACGGCGTGAGCATGACCGTCATCTTGCGGTCGTGCTCGGATGGGAGCGTACGGGTCGACATGATAGCCGGCACGGTGCAGCCAAAACCGACGAGCATGGGCACGAAGCTACGGCCCGACAGGCCAAAGCGACGCAGCACTTTATCCATGACAAAGGCCACGCGCGCCATGTAGCCGGAGTCTTCCAGAATGGAGAGGAACAAGAAGAGCACGACGATAATCGGCAGGAAGGTCAGCACGCTGCCCACACCCGTAAGCACGCCGTCGACAGCCAGCGAGCGCACCACGTCGTTGGTTCCGAATGCCTTGAGGCCCGCATCGGCCGAGGCGATGATGGCAGCGATACCGTCCTCCATGAGTCCCTGCAACGCCGCGCCGATCACGCCAAACGTCAGCCAAAAGACGAGGCCCATGATCACCAGAAACGCCGGAATGGCTGTGTAACGACCTGTCAGGATGCGGTCAATCTTGACGGAGCGCACGTGCTCGCGGCTCTCGTGCGGCTTGACGACGCAACGCCCGCACACGTCGCCGATAAAGCTAAAACGCATATCGGCCAGCGCAGATAGGCGGTCGGTGCCGGCCTCACCCTCCATCTGGGTAATGATGTGCTCGATCGCGTCGAGCTCATTGCGATCCAGGTGAAGCGCCTCGGTTACCAGCTCATCGCCCTCGACCAGCTTGGTCGCCGCAAAGCGCACCGGGATGTGCGCCGTCACGGCATGGTCCTCGATCAGGTTAGCAATACCGTGGATGCAGCGATGCAGCGCACCACCGTCCGGACCGTCGGGCGCGCAAAAGTCCAGGCGACCAGGGCGCTCGCGGAACCGCGCCACGTGCAGGGCGTGGTCCACCAGCTCGCCGATGCCCTCGTTGCGGGCAGCGCTAATGGGGACAACAGGCACGCCCATCAGGCTCTCGAGCAAGTTGACGTCCACGGCGCCGCCGTTGGCGGTCACCTCGTCCATCATGTTGAGCGCGATGACCATGGGGCGATCGAGCTCCATAAGCTGCAGTGCCAGGTACAGGTTACGCTCGATGTTGGTGGCGTCAATGATGTCGATGATGGCGTCCGGGCGCTCGTCGAGGATGAACTGACGGCTCACGACCTCTTCGCCTGTGTACGGCGACAGGGAGTAAATGCCAGGCAGGTCGGTAACGCTTGCCTCGGGATGGTTACGGATGGTGCCATCTTTGCGGTCGACAGTCACGCCGGGAAAGTTACCGACGTGCTGGTTGGAGCCCGTCAGCTGGTTGAATAACGTGGTCTTGCCGCAGTTTTGGTTGCCGGCGAGGGCAAAGTGCAGCGGCGCGCCCTCGGGCACGGCCGTCTTTGCCGCACGGGGCGAATACGTCCCCTCGCCGAGTGCCGGGTGCTCCGTCGTGCCGATTGCGGCGTTAGCGCGTGGGCCGGTATCGGTGTCGTGAACACCCACGAGCTCGATGCGCGCGGCATCGTCCTTGCGCAGCGTCAACTCGTAGCCACGCAGGCGAATCTCGAGCGGATCGCCCATGGGGGCGTACTTCATCATGGTGACTTCGGTGCCCGGTGTTAGGCCCATATCCAAAATATGCTGTCGGAGTGCCTGATCGTCCGATGCCACCGATGCGACAACGGCGTCCTTTCCAATCTCGAGCGTATCGAGCTTCACGTCCGTGTTCCTCCCCCGGCGCCCACAGGGCGTTGCATTTATGTTCACCATGGCTAACCGTTTGCCATGGCTAACCAATTTATCCATGCATGATAGCGCGAACACGCAACGATGTTCAATCGACAGATCGGTGCAAGGGGAATTCTGGGCCATTGCCTCCCAGACGGGCCTGCTGCGGAAACCGAATCCCACTCCGGAACACCTAAACGGGATGGGCTTTCCGGTTGAGGCATCTAGCGGAAACTGCAGCCCGGAATCGGCGCTCAGACTGGGATGCAATTTCCCAATGGGGCCCTCGGGGAAACTGCGGCCCGGAATCTGCTCTCGAAACGGGACGCGGTTTCCCCGAGGACCAAAACAGCCGCCCGCCCCTCGACAAAATGATCCGTTCCCTCCGTCGCATGCGGAACATCCAAGGAGTGTCCCAGGGTGCCGGCACAATAGGAACGTCCCCAGCTGCCGGCAGCATTTCGCCGCAACAGCAAAAGCCCGCGCTGGCAACAAATGTCACCTGCGCGGGCTTGGTGGGCGCTCACAAAGGCACGTTACAGAGGCCCACGTCAGTTATGGATTACCGGACGGCACCGGCACGCGATGCCTCCGTCGGCTTACCAAGCGATGAAGCCTGCCGCAGTCTTAGACTATCGGCGCAATGCCGGCAAAGTGCAGATACAGCGAAATGATTGCCACGACAATGACCACCGCTGCGATCAGCTTGTCGTGCAGATGCGGAAGCACCGGTTTACCGCGGCCTCGCTCGCCCAGCATATAAACGGGAATGGCCGGAGCAAAAAGAATCGTCGTGATCATAACGCCCTGAAGACCCGTCGACCACACCAGGAACAATGTGTAGATGAAGCCGAGCGTACCGAAGAAGCGGGCTTTGCCGACGCTGGGCGCATGCGGCCCGTCCAGATGCTCGTTCTTCCAGCCAATCACCATGTAATAGGCAGCCGAGCAGACATACGGAACCAGAATCGTGTTGACCGCGCAGCTATAGAAGAACTGGTAGGTGCTCGCCGCCACATACGACACGATCAAGAAAAGCTGCGTGATGCCGGAGCTCACGAGAACCGTTACCACCGGGGCGTCGTGCTTGTTCGTCTTGGCAAACGCCAGAGGGAAGGATCCCTGGCGCGCCGCCTCGAACGGCGTCTCGGACGCAATGATGACATAGCCCAGCAGCGCGCCGACCAACGAAAGGATAACGCCAAGGTTTACGATGGCAGCACCAACCGGACCGATTGCGCACTCGAGAATTCCCGCCATGGAGGGCGTTGCAAGCTGTGCCATCTCCTCGCGCGGCATAATGCCGAGCGACAGCATCGAGATGATCAGATACAGCGTGAATACAGCCGCAAATCCGAGCGCCGTCGAGCGGCCGACGTCACGCACGTACTTTGCACGGCCCGAGATAACGACAGCGCCCTCGATGCCCGTGAAGACCCAGACAAGGGCGATCATGGTCGAGACAACCTGCTCGCCAAAGCCAGGACCAGCCGGCTCTCCCCAGAAGTTGTCCATAAAGATATCGACGTTGAACTTACCCAGGAGCACGATACTCAGCACAAAGAGCCCCAGCGGCACCAGCTTCGCCAACGTGACGATCGTGTTAATGCCCGCAGCCTCCTTAACGCCACGAAGCACAAGGGCGGTAAGGAACCACAAAAACACGCTGGCGCAAACGATAGAAAGCAGGTTGTTACCCGCGCCAAACGCAGGGAAGAAATAGCCCAGCGCGCTAAACAGCAAGAGCGCAAAGCTCACGTTGGAAAGACATGCGCTGATCCAGTAGCCCCAAGCGGAGTTGAATCCAATGTAATCGCCAAAACCGGCCGCAGCGTATGCATAGATGCCGCCGGTCAGGTCGGGACGGGCCTGAGACAAACCGTTGAACACCATCATCAGCGCAAAGACGCCAATAAAGCAAATTCCCCACGAGACGATAACCGCACCGGTATTTGCCCCACCTGCTGCCATATCGCCGGCAAGCGAAAAGATGCCGCCACAAATACTGGCGGTAATGACCATCATGGTCAGACGAAAGAGATCGAGGCCATTAGGGTCGATAATCTCTTCATTTTGAGCTTTAGAGGCCATTGTATGTGCACCCCCTTCATCATGTGATCGAACGAAAGATGGCCCGGACGTCCCGAATCGGGTGCCGGGCCATCGGTCAAGCGATCATCAGACTGTTACAGCTATCGCGTTAGAAGCGCAGCGACAGGCAAGAAAGGCCGCCGTCGACCTTGCGATACTCGGAGGTGTCAACGACGAGCGTCTTGTAGCCCAGATCCTGCACGGCCTTGAGCACAGTCGGATAGCCCTCGGCAACGATGACCGTACCGTTGACCCAGATGCAGTTGGCGCCGTACGCCTCGTCCTCGGGCACGACGATCTTGTTGTACTGGGCAAAGTCGGGCTTATCGATGAACTCACCAGAGACGAGCATGTTGTTGTCCTCGATGTAGTTGACGCCCGTCTTGAGGTGCAGGACCTCCTCCAGCGGAACCTCAGAACCCTCGAGGCCCCAGCCCTCGAGAATCTCACAGAACTGGCGGATGCCCTCTTCGTTGGTACGAGCGGAGCGACCGACGTAGAAATGGTCACCGACCATCATGACATCGCCGCCGTCGAGCGTGCCCGGAGAAACGATGTGCTTGACATGCTCGTCGTCAAAGAAGCGACGGACGGCCGGCTCGATCTCGTCCTTCTCGCCGTTGCGGCTATCGGCGCCGGGGTTGGTAATGATGGCGCCGCAGCGAGTGATAACGGCCGGATCTTCGACGAAGCAGCTGTCGGGATACTGCTCGAGTGCCGGCAGCACCGACACGTCAACGCCGCACTGCTCGAGCGCATGCTCGTAATCGTAGTGCTCCTCGATGGCGCGCTCGTAGATGGGCTGGCCAAGCTCGGGGGCACTCGTGATGCCATTGCTCAGGGACTTGCCGGGGCGGCGGATGATGACGTGACTGAACTTGGTCATGATGATCCTCCTTGGATCTCTTAGCAGAGAGCGGGACTTCTTCGCGCCCGCCTTCCTTTCGATGGCTTTATCTTAGGGCGGTTTTCCTGTTTTGTATATTGTATACAATCCTGAACGGTAGATATTCTTCGGTAAGCGTATTCTTACGTATCGGCGCAAAGTAGCATGATTTAGCTGGTCGTTCTATAATTCAACTGAGCTATTCAAGTGAAACGTATTTGCTTTTAGAAATATACCGTTAAGGAACATAGGCTCATGGAAACGCTCAGAAGGCCCCTGAAGGACCACGTATACGACTATATTTCGAGCCGTATTGACGCCGGCGAGCTTTCGGCCGGCGACCGGCTGAGCGAGCAGGCGATCTGCGATGCCATGGGCGTGTCGCGCACACCGGTCCGCGAAGCGCTCATCCAGCTGGCAAGCGACGGCTACCTGGACAATCTCCCCCGCCGCGGATTCCGCGTCCGTGGGTTCGATCAGCAAAACGCCGTTGAAGTCTTTGAGATTATGGGGCCGCTCGACGGGCAGGCCGCATATCTCGCCTGTCCGAATCTAACTGACGACGATATTACGCAGCTGAAATTTCTCGTCGGCTCCATGGACCTCGCGATCCAAGGCGGTCTCATCCGTAAGTATGACGACATTCAGCGAGACTTTCACCTTACGTACTTCAACCGCTGTGGCAACGATCGTCTGCGCGACATGATTTCACAGCTCGAGCGTTGCTTTATCAAGCGCGATTACGAGACTGTTGACCAGGAGACGGCGTGTAAGCTGCTCAATAAAGCCAACAACGAACATGCTCATATTCTTGAGTTGTTCGAAGCACGAGATGCGACGGGCGTGCGCGATTACGTTCGCGATGTCCATTGGAACACAGAAAACGCCCAGTTCACCGTCTGGTAGGAAACGATGCCCTTGCGGAAAGCGTGTCCCGTTATTCCCGCTCGAAACGGGTCGCAGTTTCCCAACGGGGCCCCTCGGGGAAACTGCGACCCAGAATTTGAGCTCGAAACGGGATGTGGCTTCCAAATCGAGGCCCTATGGGAAACCGTGCCCCACCTTGAAGGGCGAGACTGGGGTGCAGTTTCCGGACGGGACATCAAAAACAAAGTTGCGGTGGAATAGTTCCTGGATGGGCTGGTTGATGCCCCAGATCGGAACTATTTCACCGCAAGTTATTGAAGGGCTGGGATGCCCGTCCTCTTACAGATGGCGCTCCAGGAAGCGGAAGGCTAAGCGAATCCAAGGGCGGACCGCCACCTGCTTGTCCTCGTTGTCGACCGCGGTGTTGGCGTTGCCGAGCGAAAGGCCGTGACCACCCTGGTCGAAGACGTGCATCTCGCATGCAACGCCCTCCTCGGCCATGCGCTGCGCAAACGGGTAGACCTGCGCGATCGGCGCCGTCTTGTCGTCGGACACGCCCCACACAAAGGTCGGTGGCATCTGGCGCGAAACATGCGTGGTGGGGCAGATGTCGGCCAGATGCTCGTCAGTTGCCTCGCCGCCCGTCACCATCGACAGGTAGTCGTTGAGCAAATCGCGCCCCGTCTTGCCGCCCGTCTTGGGCACGCGCAAGTCAATGCGCGGATCGCGCGTCTGCATGTCGCGCACATAGGCAAAGTCGAGCAATGGATAGCCCAGCACCACGGCATCGGGACGAATGTCGTCCGGACGCGCCCCGGCAAGTGCCGCGAAGGGGCCGGTCTTCCACTGTGTTGCCAGCGAGGCGCAAATCATGCCGCCAGCAGAAAAGCCCACGACGCACACGCGCTTGGGGTCGACATGCCACTCGTCGGCATTCGCGCGCACCGTGGCGACCATCTTGGCAAGATCTGCCTGGGGGTGCGGAAAGCTCACGTCACCCGTAGAACTCGTGACATAGTTGAGCACAAAGGCCTGGTAGCCGCGGTCCAAAAATGCAAACGCCACCGGGTCCTGCTCGTGCGGAGCGATATGCGTAAACCCGCCTCCGCCGCAGATGATCACCGCGGGGCGGCGGCCATTGGGCTTGTCGGGCAGCGGCTCGGCACCCAGATACGTAAAGGTCGCCGGATAATCCTCGGTCGGCTCCTCGCCCCACAGCGCATGGTTCTCGACAATCATATGTGCTCCCTTCGCGCAAATTATGCGCCCTTGTTTTTTGCCTTCAAGCGTACCCCACTTGAACCCGTGGCGCAGAAACACACCAGCAATAAGTTTCCCTTCAACTGATATATCACATAATCCCAGCTCAGAGGTATCGCTGAGCAGCGTAAAATAGGGGGCGTTGACCAAGCCGCGAAACACATATGAAACGTTTCCGGCAAACCAAACGCGCGATATGCGCCTATTTAAGTTGGAGGCAACTATGGGTCTGCTCGATTCGCTTAAGTCCACCTTCACCTCGACCGGCGAGGCGTCCGTTCCGCCCGCAGCAAGCTTCGCCACCCGCGAAGGCGTCATCTATGCCCCCGTCAACGGCGTGCTCGTCAACCTGAACGAGGTTCCCGACGAGACGATCGCCTCGGGCATGCTTGGCCAGGGCTATGGCATCGAGCCCATTACCGGCACCATCTATGCGCCCGCCAACGGCCGCATCGGCGCCACCACCGTCACCAACCACTCCATCGGCATGATCACCGAGGACGGTCTTCGCGTGTTCATCCATGTTGGCCTGGGCACCGTGGAAATGAACGGCAAGGGTTTTGCCCGCTTTGTCGAGATGGGCGATGTGGTCAAGGCAGGCCAGCCGCTCATCAGCTTCGACCGCGAGGCCATTAAGGCCGCTGGTCACGAGGACATCGTAACCGTCATCGTCTCCGAGCTCGATCGTCTTAAGAGCATCGACCATGTCGGCGAGTCCGGAACGCTTATCGGCGGCAACCCGCTCGTCAAGCTTGGCGACCCGCTGCTGGTAGCCAAGACTAAGTAGCCAGGCCCCGCGCCACACAGCCAAAAGGCACCTCGTCAAGCGCCCGCGACCATTTGGCCGCGGGCGTTTTTTCGTTTGAAAAACCATCCCGCCAATGCCTTATCTGTATAGCCCAAATAAGCCGAGCTGCTAGAATATCGAACTGTATGGATAACTATCATTCAACCGTTATGGGAGGATACGTGAACCGCACCAAAATCGCGCAGCTCTATGCCGATGCCGAGTCGCTCGGCGGCCAGACCGTCACCGTCGCCGGCTGGGTCAAGTCCGTCCGCGACATGAAGAACTTTGGCTTTGTTACGCTCAACGACGGCAGCTGCTTCCGCGACCTGCAGGTCGTCATGAACCGCGAGGCGCTCGACAACTACGACGAGATCGCCCATCAAAACGTCTCGGCCGCACTCATTTGCACCGGCACCGTCAAGCTGACCCCCGATGCGCCCCAGCCTTTCGAGCTTTCTGCCACCTCCATCGAGGTCGAGGGCGTCAGCGCCCCGGATTACCCGCTGCAGAAGAAGCGCGCAACCGTCGAGTTCCTGCGCACCCAGCAGCACCTGCGCCCGCGCACCAACCTGTTCCGCGCCGTGTTCCGCATCCGCTCCGTTGCCGCAGCCGCCATTCACCGCTTCTTCCAGGAGCAGGGCTTTGTCTATGTCAACACCCCCATCATCACCACGAGTGACTGCGAGGGCGCCGGCGAGATGTTCCGCGTGACCACGCTCGACCCCAAAAATCCGCCCCTCACCGAGTCCGGCGAGGTCGACTGGAGCCAGGACTTCTTTGGCAAGCATGCGAGCCTCACCGTGTCCGGCCAGCTCAATGCCGAGAACTTTGCCATGGCCTTTGGCGACGTGTACACCTTTGGCCCCACCTTCCGTGCCGAGAACTCCAACACCACGCGCCACGCCGCCGAGTTTTGGATGATCGAGCCCGAGATGGCCTTTGCCGACCTTAACGACTACATGGATAACGCCGAGGCCATGCTCAAGTATGTCCTCAAGGACGTCATGGCAACCTGCCCCGACGAGCTCAATATGCTCAACAAGTTTGTGGACAAGGGTCTGCTCGAGCGCCTGGACCATGTCGCCAACTCCGACTTTGCCCGCGTTACCTACACCGAGGCCGTCGAGATCCTGGAGCAGGCAGTCGCTGCTGGCCACCAGTTTGATTACCCCGTCAGCTGGGGCATCGACTTGCAGACCGAGCACGAGCGCTTCCTGACCGAGGAGCACTTTAAGCGCCCGACCTTCGTGACCGACTACCCGGCCGAGATCAAGGCGTTCTACATGCGCATGAACGAGGACGGCAAGACCGTCGCCGCCGCCGACTGCCTGGTTCCCGGTATCGGCGAGATCATCGGCGGCTCCCAGCGCGAGGAGCGCCTGGATCTGCTCGAGGCCCGCATCAAGGACCTGGGCATGAATCCCGAGCAGTACAAGTACTACCTTGACCTGCGCCGCTACGGTTCCTGCAAGCACGCCGGCTACGGTCTGGGCTTCGAGCGCTTGGTCATGTATCTGACCGGCGTGGGCAACATCCGCGACGTCCTGCCGCACCCGCGCACCGTGGGCAACGCCGACTTCTAATCGTCGGACGCTAGCTCGCGTCGCCACACGCCAACGCTCATCGCATAAGCGTCTCTCGACATCGGTCGAGAGACGCTTTTTTCAACAGCATCCGTCAAGCTTCTGGCAAGTTTTTGGTCAGTTGGGCAGGGCTGTTGAAAACTCGACCCGCCGTTTGCCGACGACTACCGACCGCCCAGAGCGCCCTGCGCCCCTGGGAAAGCCCCACGTCCTAGGCTCCATACCGTCGCCACCCAAAACGGAAAGGACGTGGACACCATGACCGAAGCCGCTGTTGAAACCTACGACACCACGACTAGAGGCGCCGCCTCGATGGCAGCCTATCGCGCCGTTCGCATCCTGCAACTATTAAGCGAAAACACCGGCGAGGACAAGGCCATGCTTTCCGATGAGTTGATCCGGCGCCTCGCCCATCCCGACGACCCCGCCCGCATGCCCATCTCGGCGGCGCGGCGCAGCATCTACACCGCCATCTCCGCGCTTCGCCATGCCGGATACGAAATTGAGTACAAACGCGGCGTGGGCTACAAACTTCTTACCCGCCCGCTCACCGATGAAGAGATCATCCGGCTCCACGGTATGGTCATGCGCAACCGCTCCACGCCTATCGCTATCCGCAAGAGCATGGCGCAGCACTTAGTTGCCATGGCGAGTGCCGACGTTCGCGGCTACCTCGATACACCCGAACCCGCTCCAAGCGCAGGAAGCAAGGCTACCAAGGCAACACGCACGCCCATCAAGCGCATCGACACGTGCGAGCTCGTCGAGCAGGCCATCGACCACGGAACCACGGTGAGTTTTGATATTTCGAGCGTCACGACACGCGGCGAAACCGAAGCAGCACGGATGACACTCCGTCCCTTTGCCATCAGGCAGCGCGACGGCATCTCGTATCTGCTGGGAACGGTCTACGACGCCCGAGGCACCGACGATACACTGCGCACTGTCGAGATCGCCCGTATGAGAAACGTCAGCACGCGCCTGCTCGACGGCAAGAAGCTCTTCGCCGCCCTAGACGAGGACGACGCCTCCTCCGCCGCATAAGACCCTCCGCCGCCCATTCGACTACCCGTACCGCCCATCCGATTCTGTATTAAAAAACCCGCCAGGCTGTTGTAAAAATGGACATCAGCGCTACTATAGTTCCACTTGCACTTTGTCCAAGTGCAGTGTTTCCAGCCATTTTTATACTGGGGGTAATGATATGAAGGACATCACCATCAGCCGCAGGAGCCTTCTGGTCTCCGCCGGCCTGCTCGCGCTCGCCCCGCTCGCCGGATGCGGCGGCAACTCTGGTTCCGGCTCCGCTGCCGCCGGTTCCGACTACACCATCGGCGTTCTGCAGCTCACCGAGCACTCCGCACTCGATGCCGCCAACGACGGCTTTGTCAAGGCCATCAAGGAGAGCGGCCTTAAGGTCAAGATCGACCAGAAGAACGCCCAGAACGACCAGTCCACGTGTAAGTCCATCGCCGACAAGTTCGTGGGCGATGGCGTCGACCTGATCTACGCCATCGCCACGCCCGCCGCACAGGCTGCTGCCGGTGCCACGGCCGATATTCCCATCGTGGGTTGCGCCATCACCGACTACGCCGCCTCCGGCCTGGTCCAGGACAACGACAAGCCCGGCACCAACGTCACGGGCGCCTCCGACCTTACCCCGGTCGCCGAGCAACTCGAGATGATGCAGAAGGTCCTGCCCGACGTAAAGAAGGTCGGCCTGCTCTACTGCACCGCCGAGTCCAACTCCGACGTCCAGATCAAGGCCGCCAAGAAGGAGCTCGACAAGCTGGGCCTCCAGTACACTGACTTCACCGTCTCGAGCTCCAACGAGATTCAGTCCGTCGTCGAGTCTGCCGTGGGCAAGGTCGATGCGCTGTACTCCCCCACCGACAACACCATCGCCGCGGGTGCCTCGCAGGTCGGCCAGATCTGCAAGGAGAACAAGCTCCCCTTCGTGACCGGCGAGGAGGGCATGTGCAAGGCCGGCGGCTTGTTCACCCTCTCCATCAACTACGAGGATCTGGGCTACGCCGCAGGCGAGATGGCCGTCAAGATCCTGAAGGGCGAAGCCAAGCCCGAGGACATGGCGATCAAGCACCTCTCAAGCAAAGACCTGGTCGTCGTCAAGAACGACGAGATGGCCGAGGCTCTGGGCATTGATCTTTCCGCTCTGGACGCGTAGCGCCATGCGCGGTAGCGCGTCTAGGGCACGCACTCGCGCCGTTGACGTGTTATTCAATATCTGAGCCACAGGGGCGAACGCCAAAGACCGGCGTTCGCCCTGCTTGTTTCGGATGAGTCAAAACATCCGGCCGCAGCTCTTTTATGCATTGTTACCGCTATCATGGTGACTCACGTGTCCACCCTATCCTAGGAGGTATGAAGCATGCTCATTGCATTGCAGGGCGCCGTTTCGCAGGGCGTCCTCTGGGGCATTATGGTGCTTGGCGTGTTTATCACGTTCCGCCTGCTCGACATTCCCGATATGACCTGCGACGGCAGCTTTGCCCTCGGCGGCTGCGTCTGCGCCGTGCTCATCGTCAATAACAACGTCGACCCGCTGCTCGCCGTGCTGGCCGGCATGTGCGCCGGCGCCATCGCGGGCGCCGTCACGGGCATTCTGACCACCGTCTTTGAGATTCCCGCGATCCTCGCCGGAATCCTCACCCAGATCAGTCTGTGGTCCATCAACCTGCGCATCATGGGCAAATCCAATACGCCCATTCTTGCCAAGGGCACCGTGTTCTCGGCCGTCAGCAACATGACGGGCCTGCCGCAGTCCACCGTCGCCATCATCCTGGGTATTTTGCTCGCCGTGGCTATCGTTGCCATCCTGTATTGGTTCTTTGGCACCGAGATCGGCTCGGCACTGCGCGCCACCGGCAACAACGAGTACATGATCCGCGCCCTGGGCGTCAACACCAACTCCACCAAGATGATCGCCCTCGTGCTCTCCAACGCCCTCATCGGCCTTTCGGGCGCACTCATCTGCCAGAGCCAGAAGTATGCCGACATTGGCATGGGCACCGGCGCCATCGTTATCGGTCTTGCCGCCATTGTTATCGGCGAGGTGCTCGGCCGCCTGTTACCCGGCGGTCTCACGCAGTTTAGCGTCCGTCTTGCCTCCGCCGTCTTTGGCTCCGTGGTATACTTCCTTATCCGCGCCATCGTGCTGCAGTTGGGCATGGACGCCAACGACATGAAGCTGCTCTCCGCCGTGATCGTCGCCGTGGCCCTGTGCGTGCCCGTGGTTTGGGAGCGCTATAAGCTCCGCAGCTCCTACACGAAGGGAGATGAGGCAGATGCTTAAGCTCTCGCACGTCAAAAAGACCTTTAACAAGGGCACCGTCACCGAGAAGCGCGCTCTTACCGGTGTCGACCTCACCCTTAACGACGGCGACTTTGT
Organism: uncultured Collinsella sp.; assembly: GCA_900542635.1. Classification (GTDB taxonomy): domain Bacteria; phylum Actinomycetota; class Coriobacteriia; order Coriobacteriales; family Coriobacteriaceae; genus Collinsella. The sequence goes on along the minus strand of UQOJ01000017.1, from coordinate 3,839 downwards.
AACCGTGATCGGCGGCAACGGCGCCGGCAAATCCACGCTGCTCAACATGATCGCCGGCGTGTATCCGCTCGATTCGGGCGTTATCGAGCTTGACGGCACCGATATCTCGCGCCTGAGCGAGTCGCAGCGTGCCAAGTACCTGGGCCGCGTGTTCCAGGACCCCATGCGCGGCACCGCAGCCGACATGCAGATCGCCGAGAACCTGGCCCTCGCCAAGCGCCGTGGCCAGCGTCGCGGTCTTTCGTGGGGCGTCACCAAGGCCGAGAAGGACGAGTACGTTGAGCTGCTCAAGCGCCTGGACCTCGGTCTGGACACGCGTCTCAACGCCAAGGTCGGCCTGCTTTCGGGCGGTCAGCGCCAGGCACTCACCCTGCTCATGGCCACGCTCACCAAGCCGCGCCTGCTGCTGCTCGACGAGCACACCGCGGCGCTCGACCCCAAGACGGCCTCTAAGGTGCTCAATCTGACCGAGGAGATCGTCGACGAGCACCACCTGACCACGCTCATGGTCACGCATAACATGAATGACGCCATCCGTCTGGGCAATCGCTTGATCATGATGCACGAGGGCCACGTAATCTACGACGTGGCGGGCGATGAGAAGAAGTCGCTCACCGTCGCCGACCTGCTGCAGAAGTTCGAGGAGGTCTCGGGAGGCGAGCTCGCCAACGACCGCATGCTGCTAAGCTAAAACCTGCCAAAAAGGGACAGGTTTATTTTGGTAGGTTTTATCTGCGCAAACGTCAAAACCGCCGCAAAGGGACAGACGCCCTTGCGGCGGTTTTCGCATATTATGTCGATAATCCGATATTCGACCAGACATTCTGGCTAAGGACTAAGGAAACTGCCATGAAAAGACTCCCCCGCCTTGCGTTAGCCGCCGCGTTGTTTGCCGGCTCGCTCGCAGGCATCCCAAGCCTCGCTTTCGCGGGGAACCTGCCCGCCGCTATTGACGGCTCCGTGGCCGTCATGCACACCAACGACATCCACGGCAGCTACAAGTACAGCTACAACGAAAGCAAGGGCGCCGGCACCGTCGGCTTCGACGGGCTGGCAGTTCTCTATAGCGCCCAGGGCAACGCCCCCGATCTTTTGCTCGATGCGGGCGACACCTTCCACGGACAGTCCTTCGCCACCATGAGCGAGGGTGAGAGCATCGCCGAGCTCATGGACACCTTCTACGCCGACGGCTACGACGCGACCACGCCAGGCAACCACGACTGGAGCTACGGCGCGGACAAACTCCGCACCATGACCGGCTACAGCACCACCGGCACGCCCTTCGCCATGCTCTGTGCGAACGCGAAGTCTACGAGCGGCGTATGGAGCTCGAGCATCACGAAGACGCTCAACCGCACTTGGAAGGACGGTGAGGACAGTTCCACGTTTAACTACAAGATTAAGGTCGGCGTTATCGGAGCCATGGATGAGTCGCTAGGTTCCTCGCTGCGCGCGGACCTGGTCGCGAGCACCAGCTTCTCGAGTGCCGCGAACGCCATCAATACCGAGGCAGAGCAGCTGCGCAAGGAGGGCTGCGATGTTGTTGTGTGTATCGCGCACACGCTCGACGCCAAGACCTTTGCCACACAACTCGCCGGCGTCGATGCCCTTATCGCAGGCCACGAGCACATCAACCTTAACGAGAAGGTGACGGGAGCCGACGGCAAGACGATCCACGTTGTCGAGGCAGGCAGCGCCTTTGCCGAGGTGGGGCTTTCCATTCCGTACAGGTACGACACGAATGGCACCGAGACGACCAACGATGACACGGTCACGGTCCCTGCAGACGGCAGCGACGAGAGGCTCTACACCGCCAAGAACGTCAACGACCTTTTGGCAGACCCCGACAAGGGCTCCGACTACCAAAGCCGCCTTGAAGACGTCCGCAACAAGATCAAGCCGCTCGACGAGGCCTTTGAAAACGAATCGAACAAGGTGCTCGGCACATCCGCCACCAACTATTTCTACGGCGAGGACGCCGCAGGCACGCATGGTTGGGAAATGGTGCGCACCACCGATTTCCGCCCCAGCAAGGAGGGCGACACCACCAAGGCCCAGACCATCGGCCACGTGATTTGCGGCTCCTATCTTGCCCTGACGGGCGCGGACTTCGCTATCGAAAACGCTGGCGGCATCCGCGGCGGCATCGCGGCGGGCAACGTGACCGCCGGCAACGTCATCGCCATCTCGCCCTACGGCAACACCGTGGAGACCTGGACCATGACCGGCGCGGACTTCTTGGCAGCGCTCGAGCACTCGCTGCAGATCAGCGACGAGTGCAATCACAGCTACGAGCTTCAGCAAGCCTACGTGGCAGCCGGCCATACCGAGCAGGAGGCGCAAGACAAGTACAAGTGGCGCGATGACTCTGGCAGCGTTCTCTCCTTTGGCGGCATCAACGTGACGATCGATTGGACGCAGCCCGAAGGCAAGCGCATCGTGAGCGCCACGCTCACCAAGGATGGCAGCACGCTCGACCCCGCCAAGACCTATACCGTCGCCACCAACAACTACATCATCACCAACACGACTGACTTTCCCACTTTCGCAAACGCCACCAAGCGCACCGAGTGGGGTACCTGCGAGTCAGCGCTAAGGGCGCTGATCGGGCAGGACAGCTGGGAGAGCAAGATGACCTCGCTCGCGGGCACCATCAGCTTTGGCTCCGCTGCCGTGGACCCCACGCCCACACCGGCCCCGACGCCTAAGCCCTCGCCTAAGACGGACACGACGACCACGAAGGTCATCACCAAGAAGACGACCGGTAAGCTCGCCGCAACGGGAGACCGCACGCTGGCAGTAGTTGGCGCGTGCCTTATCGGCGGCATCATCGTCATCATGCTCGGCATTATCTGGAAGCGTCGACGCTAAGCTACACCGCCGGGCCTTACAGCCCCGCCGCGTAAACCTTATATCGAGCACAGAAGCCCGTCCGATGTGATCGGACGGGCTTTTGGTGGGTATCATGGTTGAACGATCATGAGGAGGTTTTCCCTACATGGAATTGTTTGAACCGATTCTTCATTTCTTTGAGCAACGGTGGGTCCACAACATCATCTGGGCCGTCATCTTGGTAATAGGCACCGCCATCGCCACCAAGGTCGTATCCAAGACCCTGCGCCACCTGCTCAACCGCGACGACAACCCGCTTCCGGCATCGAGCATCTTCATTAACATCGCGCGTGCCGTCATCTGGACGATCGGCGGCAGCTTTATCCTCGACAACTGCTTTGGCATTAACGCAAACGCCCTCGTCGCCGCTCTTGGCGTCGGCGGCATCGCCATCTCGTTGGGTTTTCAGGACACGCTCTCGAACCTCATCGGCGGCATGCAGGTGACCTTTATGGGCATCATCAAGCCCGGCGACAATATCGAGGTCGGCGGCGTGTCGGGCGTGGTCCAGGACATCACCTGGCGCCACACGACCATCGAGGACGCCTGCGGGCAGACTATCATCGTCCCCAACTCCAACATTTCCAAGAACACACTCGTGCATTTAATGCCCTTTGGGCGCGTGGCCGTCCCCGTCGCGGTCAAAGACCCCTCCAAATGGGCATCGCTCGATGTGCTAGCAGACGAGCTCGTCAGCGCCACCAAAACGGCCGTCTCACCCATCTCAGGCTTTGACAAGGAGCCCTACGTGCTCTTTAGCGAGATCGGCGACTTTGGCATTAAGGGCAAGATCATCTTTATCGTCAGCGACGACAGCACCACTTTCACGGCGGCCGACGCCTGCATTCGCGCCATCGCCCCCATCATCGCCTAAACCACCACAAAGGGGACAGTGAACTGCGCCCCGAAACTTGGACTGAACAAATAGCGACTACGCCGCAAGGGCC